>JASHRZ010000500.1 GCA_030037055.1 Alphaproteobacteria bacterium | reverse complement strand
GCGCGCGGCGTCTCGCCGGGATCCGGAGCCGGCGCCGTGTCCCGGAAGCCGTTGGTGATGGGATAGCGCCGGTCTCGCCCGAAGGCGCGGCGGGTGATCTTGACCCCGGGCGGCGCCTGCCGGCGCTTGTACTCGGCGCGGTCGAGCATGCGCCAGACGGCACTGACGGTGGCCTCGTCATGGCCGCGCGCGACGATGTCGGCCACGGGCATCTCGTGCTCGACGAGGCATTCGAGGATGCTGTCCAGCACCTCGTAAGGGGGCAGCGTGTCCTGGTCGGTTTGGTTGGGCTTGAGCTCGGCGCTGGGCGGCCTGGTGATGACCCGCTCCGGAATGACGCGGCCCGCGGGGCCCAGCAGCCCGTCGGGGCGCTCCTGGTTGCGCCAGCGCGACAGCGCGAAGACCGTCGTCTTGTAGACGTCCTTGAGCACGGCATACCCGCCGCACAGGTCGCCATAGAGCGTCGCGTAGCCCACCGACATCTCCGACTTGTTTCCAGTGGACAGCACCATCCAGCCGAACTTGTTGGAGAGCGCCATCAAGGTCATCCCGCGGGCACGCGACTGGATGTTCTCCTCGGTGATGTCGGGCGGGCGAGTGTCGAAGGACGGCGCCAGCATCGCGTCGAAAGCCTGCATCGCCGGCGCGATGCTGATGGTGCGGAGGTCCACGCCCAGGAGCTTTGCCACGGCGCCGGCGTCTTCGAGGCTGTCGCGCGAGGTATAGGGCGAGGGCATCATGACGCAATGCACCTGACCGGCGCCCAGCGCGTCGACGGCAATGGCGGCGCTCAGCGCGGAATCGACGCCGCCGGACAGGCCGAGGACGATACCGGGAAAACGGTTCTTGCCGACATAATCGCGCAAGCCCAGCACCATCGCCTGGTAGATCGCCTCGAACCCTTCCGAGGGCGGCGTCATCGGGCCGGGCTCGACCGCCCAGCGGTCGTCGGCGCCGCGCCGCCACACCGTGGGCAGCACCACCTCGCGCCAATCCGGCGCCTGGACGCGCAGACGGCAGCCGGCATCGACGGCGAAGGAGCCGCCCTCGAACACCAGTTCGTCCTGTCCGCCCATCTGGTTGACGTAGAGCAGCGGCAAGCCGCTCTCCTGGACGCGCGCCACCGCCAGCGAGAGCCGTTCGTCGCGCTTGTTGCTTTCGAAGGGCGAGCCATTGATCACCAGCAGCAGCTCGGCGCCGCTCTCCTGCAGCGACTCCGTGGCGTCCGGCGTCCACATGTCCTCGCAGATCATGAGGCCCAGCCGCACGCCGCGAAACGCGATCGGGCCCGGCGCCGGACCGGCGGTGAAGACGCGCTTCTCGTCGAACACGCCGTAGTTCGGCAGGTCATATTTGAATCGCAGCGCCGCGATCTTGCCGCCGTCCAGCAGCGCCGCGGCATTGTAGCGCTTGCCGTCCTGCTGCCAGGGCGTGCCAATGATGATCGCGGGACCGCTCGCCGTCTCCTTGGCGAAGTCGCGCACCGCCGCCTGGCAGGAGGCAACGAAGGCGGGCTTCAGCATGAGATCCTCAGGCGGGTAGCCCGCGACGCAAAGCTCTGGCGCGACCACGAGATCGGCACCAAGCCGCGCCCCTTCCTCGCGCGCGTGCCGAAGGCGGGCAACGTTCCCGGCAATGTCGCCCACCGTTGAATTGAGCTGGGCAATGGCGATGGCGAGGCGGGAGGTCATGGGAGTTGTCGGATCTCAGTTCTCAGTTCTGGTCGTCAGTGAACAGCTGGTGGCTGCTTGACCAACTGACAACTGATAACTGCATACCGAGAACTAGCCATCGGCCCGCTTCCGCAACAGGAATTCGCGGCCCTTCTTGACCAGCGGCCTGCCGTCATAGGCGACGATATCGGCGGTGGCGTAGGTCTCGGTCCAGAGCTCCGGCAGGTAGGAGCCGGTGCCGACGACATCGATGGGCGCGCCGGCCACCGCCATCATGCGGCATTTGGCCGGGGTGAAGCCCGAGCTGGCGATGATCCTGACCTTGGAAAAGCCGGCGGCGTCGAGCCGCTGACGGACGTGCCAGATCGCCGCGGCGCTGACGCCGGTGCCGACGAGATAGCGCAGCTCCGCCTCGGTGCGATAGCCCCGGATCGCCTGCGGCACATGTTTTTCCAGCGCTTCGTAGCTGCGCGCGAGGTCGAGTTCCTCGATGTAGCGGCCGCCATGCGTATCGAGGCGAATGGAGAGCCGGCCGCTCTCGGCGAGCTCGGGGAAGCGGCGGCAGACGGCGAGCGAATCGCTGACCTCGAGGCCGAAATAATCGACCAGCACGGTGAGGGTCTCGTCCGGAAACGCCTCGTGGAACATTTCCGCCGCGCGCAACGTCGAGCCAGCGTAGCCGATGATGGCGTGCGGCATCGTGCCCTTGCCCTTCTCGTTGCCGAAGAAGTGCGCGGTGGCATCGCTGGCGTTGCCGACGAAGCCCACCGCGCCCACCTCGCGCTTGGCCGCTGCCGAGCCGACCGAGGCGGCATAGGCCATCATCTCGGCCATCTCGGCGCCGGCGCAGTGCCGCGCATCCATGGCGAGAAACGCCGTCCTCGGCAGGTCAACGCACATGGCATAGGCGTTGTAGGCGGCGACGCAGGCGGGACCGAGCTTCTGCAGATACACCGTCTCGAGATCCACCAGATGATAGAGCGAGCCCGAGAGATAGAGCAGCGGCTCGCCGGCGCCGACCCAATCGCCTTCGGCGTAGTTGAGATCAATGGCGAATTTCGTCCTCCGCTCCACCGCCATCGCCTCGAGAAAATCGACCATCAGCCTGGGCGTACAGATCACCGGACGGCGCATGAAGACGGCATACGTCGCCTCGCGGTCGCCGAAGCGCCGCACCACTTCCTTGGTGCGCAGGAAATAGCTGTCGGTGAGGCGCGGCAAGTCCTTGGGGTCGGGCTGCATCGCAGTCTCCCGCTCGGACGGTCAGCTGGAGACGGCGGTGCGCCGGCGCACCTCGCCGACGCGCTTCTTCTTGAGCGCCTCGGCGATGAGGAAGGCCAGCTCCAGCGCTTGGCTGGCATTGAGGCGGGGATCGCAATGGGTGTGATAGCGGTCGGCGAGCCCGGTCTCTGTAATCGCCTGCGCGCCGCCGATGCATTCGGTGACATCCTGCCCGGTCATCTCGAAATGCACGCCGCCGGCATAGCTGCCCTCGGCCTCGTGGACGGCGAAGAACCCCTTGACCTCGGCCAGGATGCGATCGACCGAGCGAGTCTTGTAGCCGGTCGAAGAGGTCACGGTGTTGCCATGCATGGGATCGCAGCACCAAACCGCCTTGCGCCCCTCGCGCGCTACCGCGCGGATCAGCGGCGGCAGCTTCGCCTCGATCTTGTCGGCGCCCATCCGGGCAATGAGCGTGAGCCGACCGGCCTCGTTCTCGGGGTTCAGGATGTCGATGAGCCGCAGCAGGTCGGCAGCATCGAGGTTCGGCCCGCATTTCATGCCGATCGGGTTCTTGACGCCGCGCAGGAACTCGACATGGGCGCCATCGGCCTGTCGCGTGCGGTCGCCGATCCACAGCATGTGCGCCGAGCAATCGTACCAGTCGCCGCTGGTCGAATCGACACGCGTCAGCGCCTGCTCGTAAGGCAGCAGCAGCGCCTCGTGCGAGGTGAAGAGATCGGTCTCGCGGATCTGCGGCGTCGTCTCCGAGGTAAGGCCGCAGGCCGCCATGAAGTCGAGCGTTTCGGTGAGCCGGTCGGCGAGCTCCCGGTAGCGCTCGCCGGCCGGGCTCTCGGCCACGAATCCCTGGTTCCAGCTGTGCACCCGATGGAGGTCGGCATAGCCGCCCTGGGCGAAGGCGCGCAGCAGGTTCAAGGTAGCCGCGGCCTGGCTATAGGCCCGGATCATGCGCTGCGGATCGGGCGTGCGCGCAGCGGCGGTGAACTCCATGCCGTTGACGATGTCGCCGCGATAGGCAGGCAAGGTCGTGCCGTTCTGCGTCTCCTGGTCGGCGGTGCGCGGCTTGGCGAACTGACCGGCCATGCGGCTCACCTTCACTACCGGGCAAGCGGCGCCATAGGTCAGGATCACCGCCATCTGCAGCAGCACCCGGAAGGTGTCGCGGATGTTGTTGGGATGAAACTCGGCGAAGCTCTCGGCGCAGTCGCCGCCCTGCAGCAGGAAAGCTCGGCCGCCCGCCACCGCCGCGAGGCCCTGCTTCAATCGCCGCGCCTCGCCGGCAAAGACCAGCGGTGGGTAATTGCGCAACGTCGCCTCGACCGCGGCCAGCGCCGCCTCGTCGGGATAGTCAGGCACCTGCCTGATCGGCCTGCCCCGCCAGCTTTCGGGGTTCCATCTCTGCGCCATAACAGCCTCGTAAACGCCCGCAAAAGCGCGCGCGAATCTCTACGAATATCCGGTTTTGCCCGCGAAAGCCAGAGCCGGCGGCGCGAGCCTCGAAAGGGGCCCGCAATCGGCGGCCGCCGGGCCTAGAATGGCGATCCCACCCCCTTCGCTGTCCCGGGTGCCGCGATGAAGATCTATCTTGCCGGACCGCTCTTCACCACCGCCGAGCGGGATTTCAACGCCCGCCTGACGCAGTTGCTGCGCCAAGCCGGCCATGAGGTGTTTCTGCCTCAGGAGAACGAGCAGAGATCAATGACGGCGGCAGAGATCTTCGCCGCGGACGTGGCGGGCGTCGATTGGGCCGAGGTCGTTGTCGCGAACATGGACGGGCCCGATCCCGATTCCGGCACGTGCTGGGAATGCGGCTACGCCTATGGGAAAAAGCCGATCATCGTCTTCCGCACCGATTTTCGTGCCGGCGACGATTTGGGAAAGGCGCCCTACAACCTCATGCTGACCGAATCCGCCACCACCCGGCTCGACCTTGCCCATGCCGAGATCGATGGGATCGCCCAGAGCATCGACGCGGCCCTGCACGATCTAGCGGCCGCCTAGGAAGTCTCGTTGCCATATATCGCTCCTACTTTCGCGACGCCAATAAGAACCCCATGTCGAAGAAAACTATCCCCATAGGCCACCGCCAGCAGGAAAGCGGTAGGCACGCCCGTCACGCCCGTTCCGGAGCCGTAGACGAGCAGTCCCGTGACCAAAAGCTGGATGGCGTCAAGGCGGGCCCATTTCCCGGCGAGCCGATTAAGCGATGGGTCGCCGGGCGATCGCGCAGAAACACCCACCTGCATCCCCGATCGGTGACGGACCAAAGCAGGTGCGAGTGGGTGATTTGAATGGCGACATAGCCGAACGCCACGAGAAACGGCAGATCCTTGGTGAAGAGCAGGACCGAAGGCAGCAGCCGATCATTCTGGCCGGTCCTCTTCCCATAGGCGCGGTTGAGATGGACAACAGCGCGACCCGGGCGACGAACGTCCATGTTCGCAGATCATGGCCCAGGTGGTTTTTCGTTTCGTCGAAGAAATCGGTGGGCGAAATGCCGACGAAAGCCGCAAAAGTCTGGATGACAGCGTTGACCGCCTGCGTGAGGTCTGGAACCCCAGCTCGCCGTGAGCAGCCTCTGTCATTGCCTCCCCCTCCATGCTCGCGCAGCAACGGGCAAGCCGATATGCTTGCGCCCCGAACGCTTCGCCAGCTTGCAACACTGGGTTGTAGAGGGTGCTTTGCCAGGGATGGGCGGCTCTCGCATCGGCACGGTGCTCTTCATTCTTTGCGCCGCTGCGTCGCTTGTCTCCTGCGCCGCCGGCAGTGCGCCGACCCCATCAGGCGGCGGCAACGAACAGCGCGCGGCGAGCTATTTCGAGGAGGTCCGTGGCACGCCGCCGCTGCTCGGCGCCTTTTTGCGCCGCATGCCCAAGGGCGGCGACCTTCATAATCACCTTTCCGGCGCGATCTATGCCGAGAGCTACATCGCCTGGGCGGCGGCGGACGGGTTGTGCGTTAACAAGCAGACGCTGGCGCTGGTGCCACCGCCCTGCGCTCCACCGCAAGCGATGCCGGCGGCGCAAATCCATCATGACGACGCGATTTATTCCGAACTAATCGACGCCCTGTCGATGCGCGACTTCGTGGCGGGGCGGCAATCGGGCCATGATCATTTCTTCGCCACTTTCGCCAAGTTCAGCGCCGCCGGCGAGCGGCACGGTGCCGACATGCTCGCCGAAGCGGTCGAGCGCGCCGGCGAGGAGACTGTCTCCTATGTCGAGCTGATGACCTCGCCGGGGATGGGCGCGGCGCGCAAGCTCGGCGCTGCCGTCGGCTGGGACGAAGATCTCGCGCGGCTGCGGCGCAAGATGATGGCGGCAGGGCTGGGCGAGATCGTACCGGCGGTGCGGCGCGAGCTCGACGATGTCGAGGCGGGCATGCGCCGGCGCCTCGGCTGCGGCGGCGCCGCCGCCAGACCCGGCTGCGCCGTAACCGTGCGCTATCTCGCGCAGGTGATCCGCATCTTCCCGCCGGAGCAGGTCTTCGCCCAGGCGCTGCTCGCCTTCGAGCTGGCCAAAGCCGATCCGCGTGTCGTCGGGCTCAATCTCGTCGCGCCCGAGGACGATCCCCTCGTCTTGCGCGATTACACCCAGCAAATGCGCATCCTGGGATTTCTCGGCCGGCAAATGTCAGAAGTGGGGCTCTCGCTCCATGCGGGGGAACTGGCGCCGGGGCTGGTGCCGCCAGAGCAGCTGCGCTTCCATATCCGCCAAGCAGTGGAGATCGCCGGCGCCCGGCGCATCGGCCATGGCGTTGACGTACTCGAGGAGGACGACCCCTGGGGCCTGCTCAAGGAGATGGCCGAGCGCCGGGTGATGGTCGAGATCAATCTCACCAGCAATGATCAGGTCCTCGGCGTCCGTGGCGACCGCCACCCCTTCGCGACCTATCGCCGCTTCGGCGTGCCGATGGCGCTCTCGACCGATGACGAGGGCGTATCCCGCGGCGACCTCACCCATGAGTATCTGCGCGCGGCGCTCACCTATCGCCTCGATTACCTCGATCTCAAGGCGCTGGCGCGCAACAGCCTTGAATACGCTTTCCTGACAGGCGAGAGCCTATGGCGCTCGCTCGCGCCCTTCGCCCCGCGCGAGACCTGCGCGGCCAGCACGCCCGGCGTCGGCGAGCCCGCCCCAGCCTGCGCCGCCTTCCTCGCGACCAGCGAGAAAGCGCAGGCGCAATGGCAGCTCGAGCGGGCGTTCGCCGCGTTCGAAGCGCTGCCTTGGGAACAGCGCTGACGGCCGGGGGAATGCCGTGGCCGCCCGGCCGCGCGCCGGGCTCGCCTATGGCACCCATGCCCTGACAGCCTGGAGCGATGCGTCAGATCTGCTTTAACGCGCTCGGGATCGCGGCCGATGGTCGAGACCGCCTTGCCCGACGGCGCCGCCCCACCTTCCGCATTGCCGGTGCTCAGCGCAAAGCGCCGCCGCTGGGCCATGACCGCGGCGATGATGGCGATGTTCATGGCGGCGGTGAAGAGCACCATCGTCTCCACCGCCATGCCGACCATCGTCGCCGGGCTGGGCGGTTTCGATCGACTGAGTCTTTGCCGCCTATCTCCTGGCCCAGGCGGTGACCATACCGGTCTAGGGCGGGCTCGCTGATCTCTACGGCAGAAAGCGTGTGCTCATCATCGGCTCGGGTATCTTCCCCCGGCTCGGCGCTGTGCGGCGCAGCCTGGAACGTGCCGGCGCTCATCGCCTTTCGTGGCCTGCAGGCGCTGGGCGCGGGCGCCATCATGCCGGTCGCCACCACCATCGTCGGCGATATCTATTCGCCGACCGAGCGCCACCGCATGCACGGCGCGATCTCGAGCCTATGGGGCATCGCCACCATTATCGGCCCGCTGCTCGGCGCCTTCCTGGTGCAGCAGGTGGGCTGGCCAAGGGTGTTCTGGGTGAATCTGCCCTTCGGCGCCGCCTCCGTGCTGGTCCTGGCCTGGCGCTCGACGAGCAGCGCCCGCAGCGGGCGCACAGCGTCGACTATCTCGGCTCGCTGCTGTTGATGTCGGGGTCGAGCGCGCTGATCCTGGCGCTACTGCAGGCGGACCGCTTCGGCACCGGCATGGTGGCGGCGCTGCTGACCGTCGCGGCGCTGGCGCTTTTCTGGCTCATTCGCCACGAACGGCGGCATCCCGAGCCAATGATACCTCGCGCTTTGGCGGCTGTGCATCATCGCCGCGGTCAATACCGGCGCCTTCGCCATCGGCGCGGTGATGATGGCGACGGTGGTGTTCGTGCCGACCTATGTCCAGGGCATGATGGGGCGCAGTGCGCTCCTTGCCGGCCACCGCCATGTCGATGGGCTGGCCTCTGGCCAGCACGCTGGCCGGCCGGCTGGCCTACCGCTCCTCTACTGCGCCATGGCGGCGGTGGGCGGCGTCGCGCCGGTGCTGGGCGCGGCGCTGCTCTTCGCCATGAATCCCTCGCGCGGTCCGCTCTGGGCCGGAAGTGCCGCCCTTCTCACCGGCCTCGGCATGGGCTTGGCAACAGCTGCCGGGTCCTGGCGGCGCAATCGAGCGTCCCCTGGCACGAGCGCGGCATCGCCACCTCGATGGGCCTTTTCACGCGCATGCGCGGCCAATCGGTCGGCGCTGCCATGTTCGGCGGCATGCTTAATCTCGGCTTGGCGCGGTCGCTGCCCGGCGCCGGCGACGTGGTGGAGCGGTTGATGGAGCCGGGCCAGCGTGCAAGCCTCGGCGCCGCCTCGATCGCACGGCTGGCGCAGGCGGTGGCGTCCTTGTTGCACCAGGTCTATCTCGTGCCAGGCTTGCTGGCGCCGGCGGCGTTGGCGCTTTCACCCGTCAGGTCAATCCCCATCACGGCCGCAGGAGTAGTTGCAGTCACTGCCGAGGGCCGCCAGGTCGCATGGCAGCCATTCCGGCGGCGACTGTGGCCCCTGTGCTAGACTGCGGCCCGGCAAGGGAAGAGGCGGCTCGTCATGGCGGTGCTGGCACACGCGCAACGGGGTGAGCGGGATGTCGCGGTCATCTCGCTGGTCGGCACGGCGCATTACATGAGCCATGTGCTGCAGCTGGCGCTGCCGCCGCTTTTCCCACTCTTGCACGCCGAGTTCGGCGTAGGCTTTACCGAACTCGGCGCGTTCGTCACGCTGTTCTATGTCACCTCCGGCCTCGGCCAGGCGGCGGCGGGCGTCCTGGTCGACCGTTACGGCGCGCACCGGCTGCTGGTCGCCGGGCTGGCGCTGCTGTCGGGCTCGATCGCGCTGGCTGGCTTCGCCGGCTCCTATTGGCTGCTGCTGCCGCTGGCGCCGATCGCCGGTCTCGGCAACAGCGTCTTCCACCCCGCCGACCTCTCTATCCTCAGCCACCGCGTCAGCGAAGGGCGGCTGGGCCGCGCCTATGCCGTGCACGGCGTCTCGGGCTCGCTGGGATATGCCACGTCGCCGGTGCTGGTGACCCTGATCGCCGGCTATGCCAACTGGCATGTCGCGCTGGCTGCCATCGGCCTCTTCGGACTCGCCGTTG
>JASHRZ010000499.1 GCA_030037055.1 Alphaproteobacteria bacterium | reverse complement strand
CTGAGCCTTGCGCAAGCTAAACTTACTTACTTGACCATACCATCAAATCGGCGATGCTCGCTGGGTAATTGGCTTCCACATTATCATGTCCGAATCTGGCACGATTCCGCCCAAGAAAGCGGGCAGAGCCGGTCCGCTCTGCCCAGGTGATTCAGACATCGACCTGCTCAGCGATCGCCGGTTTTGCCGGCAGACCGAAGGATTGAAGCAATGGAGAGCAAACGAAACGGGTCCAGACGACGACAACACGCACGTTGAGGTCGGAGCACATTTGTTTGTCGGCTCCAAGGCTTCGCGGGACACGATTCCTTCTCATGGGCCGCAGCATGAATCTATGCCGGAGCGCATGTCCGCTATCCCAAGGTATGGTCGAGATTGAACATCTGCGTGCGGTCGTCGTAGCCGTATAATTCCGCGTAACGCCCCCAGCCAATCGCCGTGCGCAGGGTAGCGTTCGCCTCACGCTCCGGAAGATGATCTTCCAGCTCGAATTCGAAGCGAGCCCGGGGTGCCCGGTGATCCTCGCGTTCGTCGAGTACCTGCCGGATATGCGCGGCTAATGGAACAAAGCACAGCAGATGCTCACGGAACAGGCGCTTGCGGTCATCGGTTTCGCTTTGCGCAAATATACGTCCCGCCGCGGTCAGCTTGATCGTGCTGTCGTGGAGCTCGGAAAACTCGAGCATGTGCAAAGCGGCTGCAATCGGAAATAGCTGATTGACCTCGAGGAGAAGGGACCGCGCGATGCTCGCGAGTTCCGCCTGGCCGCCAAACGGCGGCGACGCCAACCCCTCCGCAAAACCGCCCAGTCGGTCGGCAGATACTTCCGGCAATTGCTGGATGAGGCCGCGCTGCATCCGGCTTTGCGCGCTGATCGTCTCGGCCATGCGCGACGTGAGAATGGAATAAATCTGATCGACGATGGCATGAAAGGCCGCATCGAGCCGGTTGCGAGGCTGGGGGAGGGAAACCTTGATCTCGGCGGCGATATGCCCAGGGTTTGTCCCGAGGATGAGGATGCGGTCACACATCAAAACCGCCTCCTCAATATTGTGCGTGACTGTCAGCACCGCCTTGGTCGGCATCCGATGACTGGTCCAGACATCGAGAAAGTCGGTGCGCAGCGTCTCCGCCGTCAAAACATCGAGCGCGGAGAACGGCTCATCCATCAACAAGAGGATCGGATTGCTGACGAGCGCCCGCGCGAAGCCCACTCGCTGCCGCATGCCCCCCGACAGTTCGCGCGGATAGGCCGATTGAAACCCGTCGAGGCCGATGACGTCGATCGCGGACATGGCCCTTTGCCGGGCTTCGCTCTCTGGCAGATCGAGCGCATCGAGACCAAGCTCGACGTTCTCGAGCACCGTCAGCCAGGGATAGAGGGCGAAGGTCTGAAACACGACTGCGATACCCTCTGCCGGGCCGGACAGCGCGGCCCCGCGGTACAACACCGTCCCGGAACTGGGCCGGATCAAGCCGCCGGCGACCCGCAATAATGTTGATTTTCCCGAGCCGGAACGGCCGAGCAGGCCCAGGATCTCGCCTTCTTTCACGGTCACGTCGATGTCAGCGAGCACCGGGAAGGGCTCGCCGGAGGGCTTGGCGAAGGTCACACAGACCTTACGCATATCGAGCACCGGAGGCGCGAGCTCGGTCACATTTGCCCCTAATCGAGTCGCGTGCGGCGTTCGGCGTAGGCATAAAGCGGCCGCCACAGCAGCCGGTTCGCCGCAATCACCATCACCGACATGACGGCGACGCCGAGCGCAATCCGCGGGTAGTCGCCGGCGTCGGTCATGTCCGCGATATAGGCGCCCAGCCCTCCGGCGCTCAGCTTAGTTGATCCCCAGCTGACGGCTTCGGAGACGATGCTGGCGTTCCATGCGCCACCCGAGGCGGTGATCGCGCCGGTTACGAAATAGGGGAAAATGCCGGGGAGCATCACCTCACGCCACCAGCGCCAAGGGCGCACCCGAAAGCTGGCGGCAGCTTCGCGGAAATCGCTAGGGAAGTTGCTGGCACCAGCGATCACGTTGAACAAGATGTACCACTGAGTGCCGAGGATCATCAGCGGGCATAACCAGATTCCCGGCGCGAGGTGAAATCGCGTGATCAGAAACACCACGATCGGAAACAGCAGATTGGCGGGAAAGGCCGCCAGAAACTGGGTCACCGGCTGGACGCGCTCGGTCAGCTTCGGCCGCAAGCCGATAGCAACCCCGATCGGGACCCAGACCGCGGAAGCTAACGTGACAAGGATCGCGACGCGCGCCAGCGTCAAAGCGCCGTTGCGAGTAACGAGCGACAGGTCGTTCCACGACAGCACTGACCCAGCATACCGGGCGACGGCCCACCCGACATAGAGAAAGGCGCTCACCAGCAGTCCGAGCCAGAATATATCCCCAGCCGATTGCGGCAGCGACCAGTGCGGAACGCTCCGCCATCTGCTAAAAAAACTCAGGCGAGCTCGAGAAGCTCGTTTCAGCGCGGCTCCGATTGGCTCGCCGATCACCTTGTGCAAGTTCGAATGGCGGAACAAGTCGAGTATCCAGCTTTTCGGCACGACTTGTGCGGCAGTCTGCTCGGAGCGGAACTTGTCGGCCCATGCCACCATTGGCCTGAACAGCAGCTGGTCGTAGAGGAGGATCGCTACGGTCATGGCGAGAATCGCCCAGCCGACCGCTGCAAGATCGCGCATCTCGATGGCTCGCGCGACGTAGGAGCCGACGCCGGGGAGCGCTAGGTGCAAATCGCCGACCGCAATCGCCTCCGAGGCCACGACGAAGAACCACCCGCCTGACATCGACATCATCATGTTCCAGATGAGTCCAGGCATCGCGAAGGGTACCTCCAAGCGCCAGAAGCGCTGCCAGCCCGACGCCCGGAAGCTGCGGCTCGCTTCGTCAAGATCGGTCGGCACAGTGCGCAGCGACTGATAGAAGCTGAACGCCATGTTCCAGGCCTGGCTGGTGAAGATCGCAAAGATCGCCGCTAA
>JASHRZ010000498.1 GCA_030037055.1 Alphaproteobacteria bacterium | reverse complement strand
GCTGGGCCGCGGTCGCCAAGGCGTGTGCCGATCAGCTGGGATCGCTGCCGCCCGGCGCCAATCTCGGCTTTCTCTATGTCACTGAGGCGCTCGCCGGCGATCTCGGCAGCATCCTCACTTTTCTGCGCGAGCGCACACGCATCGCCGATTGGGTGGGGAGCGTCGGCCTCGGCGTCTGCGCCACCGGCCGGGATTATTTCGACGAGCCGGCGCTGTCGGTGCTGGTGGCGGCGCTGCCGCCGGACGGCTTCCGCCTCTTCGCGCCGGCCGATGCGAGCGCCGCGCGGCTCGCCGCGGCGCCCGACCGCTGGTTGCAGCGCGTCCGGCCGATGCTGGGCATCGTCCATGGCGATCCGCGGGATGCGGGCATCGCCGCCACGGTCGGCGCGCTGGCGCGCGAGGCGCCGCTGTTCCTGATCGGGGGCCTTGCCGCTGCCGCGGAGGCGCCGGTGCAGGTGTCGGGGCGCGTCGTCGAGGGCGGGCTCTCGGGCGTGCTGCTCGCGCCCGACATTTCCGTCATCACCGGTATGACGCAGGGCTGCTCGCCGATCGGCCCGGTGCGACAGGTCACCGAGGCGCGCGACAACATCCTGAAGGCCCTCGACGGAAGGCCGGCGCTCGAGATCTTCAAGGAGGATATCGGCGAGCTGCTGTCCCGCGACCTGAAGCGCGTCGCCGGGCAGATCTTCGCCGGCTTCCCGGTGACCGGCTCGGACACCGGCGACTATCTCGTGCGCAATCTCGTTGCCATCGACGTCCAGCGGCAATGGATCGCGGTGGCGCATTCCGTGGCGCCGGGAGATCGCGTGCTGTTCTGCCGCCGCGATCCCGCCAGCGCCAGCGCGGATCTCGCGCGCATGCTGGCGCAGATGAAGCGCCGCGCCGCCGCCGTCCCTCGCGCCGGGCTCTATTTCAGCTGCGTCGCGCGCGGCCCCAATCTCTTCGGCCGGCCCAGCCAGGAGCTTGCGATGATCGGCGACGCGCTCGGCGAATTCCCGCTCGCCGGCTTCTTCGGCAATGGCGAGATCGCCCATGACCGAGTCTATGGCTATACCGGGGTGCTCGCTCTTTTCCTTTGACATGATCCCATGCTGCGCCTCTTCGTCGCCATCGCTCTTCCGCCGCAGCTGAAGCTCAAGCTGTCGCTGCTCTGCTCGGGCGTCCCCGGCGCGCGCTGGGTCGACCCCGGCAACTACCATTTGACCTTGCGTTTCATCGGCGAGGTCGATGAGGGGCTGGCGGCCGACATCGATCAGGCACTGGCGAAAATTCGCGCGCCGCGCTTCGCGCTCGCGCTTGCCGGCGTCGGTCGTTTCGGCGACCGCATGCTCTGGGCCGGCGTCGACAAGAACCCGCCGCTGGCGCATCTGCGCGACAAGGTCGAGAGCGCGATGGTGCGTCTCGGCCTCGAACCGGAAACGCGACGCTATGCGCCGCATGTGACGCTGGCGCGCTTGCGCAACGCCGGCGAGGGGAAGCTCCAATCCTTCCTTGCCGAGCATGCGCTGTTCCGCGCCGAGTCCTTTCCGGTCGCGCAGTTCAGCCTGGTGGCGAGCTATCTCACCAAGGGTGGTGCGATCTACGAGGATCAGGCGGATTATCCGCTCCGCTGAGGCGGCGGCCTCTTCTTGCGTTCTGCGCCGGCGCCAAAAAGTGGCCGCGGCTGGAAGGGCGAGGGGGAGCCCGACCAGCCGCGGCCGTCGCGCGCGCAGCGAAACTGGCGAAACTTAGAGCGACAGAAGGACGGACCCGAGGCCGGCGACGGCAAGCTGCGACATCAGCCGGCAAATGACAGCAATAGCGTGACCGCGAGATCGTCCCTCCTGGCCGATGAATGGGCGCTTGTGAACGAGTCTCCGCGTTATGTCCGACATCGTTGCTTTTGCCGGCCGGTCCCATCCAGCGTGTCGCTCCGACATCGCCGGCTTGATCTCCGGAATCTACCGCCTTGTCGTTAAGTGGACGTAAAATGAGGGGGCGATCGTCGCGCATTTATTCCTAAAGTTTTTCCCAAAACCGACGGTCACCGGCCGTTAAAATTTTAGACAGTATTGCACGATTTTGCCTCGGATGAATGCTGCTGCGGCGGCTAAGGCGTTCGCATCGTCGCTGCGTCGGCGGCCGGCCGAAGGTCATAAAGCTGCATGTCCTGGCTGCGCGCCGCCGCGGCGCCGCGCCCAGTGGCAGACGGCTCGGCCGGACTGGTGCGCCAGAGCGCAGGATCAACCGGCGCGCCGTTGCCAGCGACCCATTGGGCGATTTCGCGCTGGCGCGTTTGGGTCTCGGCGTTGCGGCCGAAGCTCGCAGGACCGCCGATTAGGATGAAGCGGAGCTCGCCGGCCTCGATGAGGCGTGCGAGCGCCGCGGGGGAGAGGATGGGATCGCTGCCGGAGAAGCCGCCGAGCGCCATCACCGGCTCCCCCGTGCGCAGGATGATCGGCGCGGCGAGCCGCGCGTTCGCCACCGCCAGCAGATAGCGCTCGCCGGCACGATGGTGCAGAAGGAAGCCGATCAGCGTCTCGTCGCTGGCCAGCCGCGCCGCGCCGCCAAAGCGCCCACCCACGCGCTCCTCGCCCGCCGCCAGCAAGGAGAGATCGGCTACAGGAAAGGCGACGTTGCCGCGTTCGAGCACGTTGCTCAAGGCCCAGGCGGCTGGCGTCGCCAGCAGCGCCGCGATGGCGAGGCCGAGCGCCGCGCCGCGCCGTCGCGCCGCTTCGAGCGGTGCCGTCAGCAAGCTGGCGGCCGCCAGCGCGCTGCCGCCAACCAGCGTCAGCAGCAGCCACAGCCGCCAGTCGTTGAGCTGCCAGGGGACGTAGCGCCATTCCATCGCCGCTTGCCATGCTGTGGTCAAAAGCAGCATCGCCGGCAGCAGGCGCCGCCCGCCGCCTTCCTGCTCGCGCGACCAGAGCTCGGTGACGGCGATGGCGGCGAGTGCCGCAAGCGGCGGTGCCAGGGTGACTAGGTAATAGTCGTGAAAGAGGCCGGCGGCGAAGCTCAGCACCGTGCCGTAGATCAGCACCCAGCCACTCCAGAGCAGCGTGGCCAAGACGCGCGGCGGCAGGCTCAACAGCGAGCGCTGCCGGCGCAAGGGCAACACTATCCCGGCCAGAGCCAGCGGCAGCAGCCAGCCCACTTGCCCGACGAGCGCCGGATGGGCGAGCCGTAGCGGCCCGGGCGGCGTTCGCCGCTCGAGGCGAAGCGGCGCCGCGGCGGTGGCCTGCGGCGGCTGATTGCGCCGGATCAGCCGGTCGATGCCGTTGTGGCCGACCACGAGCTCCAGCATCGAATTGGTTTGGCTGCTGCCGGCATAGGGCCGGCCGGCGGCCGGCGTCAGGTCATAGAACACGATCCAGGATAACGACACTACTGCCAGCACAATGCCGGCCAGGCCCGCATCAATCAGCCGGCGCGGCCAAACGACCGGCGCGCCCAAGATATAGACGGCGAGAAAGCCGGGGACGACCACCGCCGCCGCCAGCATCTTGACGTTAAAGGCAAGGCCGACCAGCGCTGCGGCAAGCAGCAGCATGCCGGTGCTGGCGCGTTCGGCGGCAAGGATTAGCGGCCAGCTCGCCAGCAGCAGGAAGAGCACGAGGCAGCTATCGGTGTTGTCGGAGCGGTCGACGGCGACGCTGATCGGCGTCAGCGCCAGAAGCAGCGCCGCAAGCAGTCCTGCCGCGGCGCCGAAGCGGCGCGCCACGAGAAGATAGAGGAGCGCGACGGCGCCGACACCTTCCAATAGCTGCGGCAGATGGAGCGCAAATCCGCTGAAACCCAGCAGCTTGACGCTCGCCACCTGCAGCCAAAAGGCCAGCGGCGGCTTGTCCAAGGAGACGAAGCCGGCGGGATCGAAGGCGTTGAACAGGAAATTGTGCCAGCTCTCGGCCATGCTGCGCACGCCGGCGGCGTAATATTCGGTGCCGAAGCCGTTGCGTTCGATCCCCCAGCCGCGCAGCACCGCGCCCAAGAGCAGGATGGCGGAAAGACCCGGCCCGCGCCAGTTCGCCAGCCGCGCGCCAAGCCCGAGCCCCGGCTCCTGGCCGCGCTCTCCCTCCGTCCTCGCTTCCGCTCCGGACACCATCGGCAGCAGTTCTATGCCGTCGCCGCGCCGGCCATCCCCCGCAGGCGGCTTTCTGTCGTGCTATCGTGCCGACGCCAGCGCGGTCCTCGCTGCCAGCTACTTCGGCTGCGGCACTATGCGCAGATAGGGACGCGGCGCCTTCCAGCCTTGCGGATAGATCTTCCTGGCATCCTCGTCAGAGACCGAGCCGGCGATGATCACGTCCTCGCCCGGCTTCCAGTTGGCGGGCGTCGCCACCTTGTGCTTGGCCGTGAGCTGCAGCGAATCGATCACCCGCAGCACCTCGTCGAAATTGCGGCCCGTGGTCATGGGATAGACCAGGATCAGCTTGATCTTCTTGTCGGGACCGACGACGAAGACGTTGCGGACGGTCTGATTGTCGGCCGCGGTGCGCTTGGCGGCGTCGCCGCCAGCGGCGGCGGGCAGCATGTTGTAGAGCTTCGCCACCTTGAGCTCGGGATCGCCGATGATGGGATAGTTTGGCGCCGTGCCCTGCGTCTCCTTTATGTCGTTGGCCCAACGCCCGTGGTCCTGCACGGCATCGACGCTGAGGCCGATGATCTTGGTGCGGCGCTTGTCGAACTCGGGTTTGATCCTGGCCATGTAGCCGAGCTCGGTGGTGCAGACCGGCGTGAAATCCTTGGGATGCGAGAACAGCACCGCCCAGGAATCGCCGATCCAGTCATGGAAGCGGATGCGGCCTTGCGTCGTTTCCGCCTCGAAATCCGGCGCAACATCGCCGATCGACAGTGACATGCTCTCCTCCTCTGGTGGTCGATATCTTCGGGCATCGCCTGCCTGCGGCGGGGTTCGCGGCATTGTGCCGCAAGCCGCGGCCGGAGAGAACGCCCGACATGACTCTCAGGACGCGCATGCGCGCCGGCGCGCGATGGAGGGCTCCCCGTCCTCGGCGGGCTGATAGAAGATGTCGAACTCGCCGAGCGCAGCGGGCCAATTCTCGGCCAGCGCGCGGTCGCCGACCTCGAAGGCGTCGAAGCCGCAGCGCCGCATGAACATCAGCTGGTCGCGCAGCACGTTGCCGGTGGCGCGCAATTCGCCGCGGAAGCCGAGGCGACCGCGCAGCAGCCGCGCCTGCGAATAGGCGCGCCCGTCGGTAAAGCGCGGGAAGGAGAGCGCGATAAGCTCGAAGCGCGCGATGTCGCCGGCCAGCGCCGACGGCGCGGCGTCGTTGGGCAGGCGCAGGCCGAGCCGTCCGTTGCGCTCAGACAGCGCGGCGCGCTCGACCGACCAGCGATTCAAGGACACGGTCGCCGGCGCGCCGTCCGGCAGCGATTCGGCGTCGTCGAGATGGCGCCAGGGATCGTCGGCGATGCGCCCCCCCTTAAGCAGCGGCATAGAGCGCCTCCTTGAACGGCTGAGCGCCGACGCGGCGATAAGTCTCGGGGAAGCGTTCGCCGTCGTGGCGCAGATCGAGATAGACGTCGATAAGAGCATCGACCGCGCCGGTGACCTCGGCGCTCGGCACGGCGGGACCCACGATGGCGCCGAGCGCGGCGTTCTCGTCGGCGCTGCCGCCGATGGTGATCTGGTAGAACTCCTCGCCGTTCTTGTCGACGCCGAGAATGCCGATATGGCCGACATGATGATGGCCGCAGGCGTTGATGCAGCCGGAGATCTTGATGCGCAGCTCGCCGATCTCGTGGTCGCGCGCGGCGAGATGCTCGCTCAGGCGCTCGGCGACCGGGATCGAGCGCGCATTGGCGAGGCTGCAATAGTCGAGCCCGGGGCAGGCGATGATGTCGCTGGCAAGCCCGGCATTGGCGGTGGCGAGGTCGGCCTCGCCGAGCCGGCGCCACAGCTCCAGCAAGTCCCTGCGACGGACATGCGGCAGAACCAGGTTCTGTTCGTGGGTGACTCGGATCTCGCCGAGGCTGTAGCGTTCGGCGAGGTCGGCCAGCAGTTCCATCTGCGCCGCGCTGGCGTCGCCCGGCGGCCGTCCCGGCGGCTTTAGCGAGACGGTGACGATGGCGTGGCCCGGCGCGCGGTGCGTCGTGACATTGCGCCTTGCCCAGCGCGCCAGTGCCGGCTCGGCCGCGAGCGCGCGGCCGAGCGCCGCCTCCTCATCCGGTTCCGGCAGAGGATAGGCGGGCGGCGCGAAATGCGCGGCGATCGCCGCGATGGTCGCCGCTGGCAGCGCCAGCGGGCCCTCCTCCATCACCGCGAACTCGCTCTCGACCGCCTCGCGCATTTTCTCGACGCCGAGCGTATGCACCAGGATCTTGATGCGCGACTTGTAGAGATTGTCGCGCCGGCCGAACTCGTTGTAGACGCGCAGGATCGCCTCGAGATAGGCCAGCAACCGGCGCTTCGGCAGGAAGGAGCGCAGCGTCTTGCCGATCATCGGCGTGCGTCCGAGGCCGCCGCCGACCAGCACCTCGAAGCCCACTTCGCCGTCCTCGCTG
>JASHRZ010000497.1 GCA_030037055.1 Alphaproteobacteria bacterium | reverse complement strand
AAATAATCGAAGAGCAGCTTCGGCCGGCGCGACAGCACGGCGAGGGGCGTGTCGCGTCCCATCGAGCCCACCGTGTCGTCGCCGGCAAGCGCCATCGGCCGCAGGAAGAACTTGATGTCCTCCTGGGTGTAGCCGAAGGCCTGCTGGCGGTCGAGCAGCACGGCGGCGGGCGGCGCCATGGGCGCGATCTCGTCGGGGAGCGTCTCGAGCTTGATCTGCGTCTCGTCGAGCCATTGCTGATAGGGCTTGGCCGAGGCCATCTCCGCCTTGAGTTCGGCGTCGTCGATGATACGGCCGCGCTCAAGATCGACCAGCAGCATCTTGCCGGGCTCAAGCCGCCATTTGCGGGTGATGCGCTGCTCGGGAATGTCGAGAACGCCCGCTTCGGAGGCCATGATGACGAGGTCGTCGGCCGTCACCATGAAGCGCGCCGGCCTGAGGCCGTTGCGGTCGAGCGTCGCGCCGATCTGGCGTCCGTCAGTGAAGGCGAGCGCCGCCGGCCCGTCCCACGGCTCCATAAGCGCCGCATGGTACTCGTAGAAGGCCCGGCGCTGCGGGTCCATCAGCTCGTTGCCGGCCCAGGCCTCGGGGATCATCAGCATCAGCGCATGCGGCAGCGAATATCCCCCGGCGATGAGCAGCTCCAGGCAGTTGTCGAGCGTCGCCGAATCCGAATTGCCGTCGCCGATGAGCGGCCAGAGCTTCTCGAGATCGCCGCCCAGGAGCTTCGAAGTCATGGAATGGCGCCGCGCCATCATCCAGTTGATGTTGCCGCGCAGCGTGTTGATCTCGCCGTTATGCGCGAGGTAGCGGAAGGGATGCGCCAGCTCCCAGGAGGGGAAGGTGTTGGTGGAGAAGCGCGCATGCACCAGGGCGAGCGCGGATTCGAGGCGCTTGTCGCCGACGTCACGGTAATAAAGCGAGAGCCGCTCCGGGATCACCATCCCCTTGTAGATGATGGTGCGCGCCGAGAGGCTGGCAATGTAGAAGGCGCTCTGCTCGGGCAGCTTGCGCGCGCGAATGCTGAGATGCGTCTGCTTGCGGATGACGAAGAGCTTGCGTTCGAAGGCGTCGACATCCTCGCAATTGGCGCCGCGGCCGATGAAGATCTGGCGGATGACGGGCTCGATCGGCTTGATGCTCTCGCCGAGCACGGAGCTGTCGACCGGCACGTCGCGCCAGCCGAGCACGCGCTGGCCTTCGGCCTCCACGTAATACTCCAGCGTTTCCTGGCAGGCCTGGCGCGTGGCTTGGTTGCGCGGCAGGAACATCATGCCGACGCCGTACTGGCCGGGCTTCGGCAGCGTGAAGCCCAGGCGCTTCGCCTCGGCGCGGAGCAGCTTGTCGGGAAGCTGAATGAGGAGGCCGGCGCCGTCGCCGGCGAGCGGGTCGGCGGCGACCGCGCCGCGATGCGCGAGGTTCAGCAGGATGCGGATGCCGTCGGCGACGATGCCATGGCTCTTGCGGTTCTTGATATGGGCAATGAAGCCGACGCCGCACGCATCATGCTCGTTGCGCGGATCGTAGAGGCCCTGCCTCGCCGGCATCACCGAACCCACCCTTCACCCCCTTGGCCGCTTGCGCGGAACGCGGGGCGCATCAACACGACAACCGCCGCTCGGCGCCCGACGGGGTCAGCCCGTCCTGGCTACCGTCGTGGCGATCCTCTCTCCCCCAAGGCTGTCCTCCGGCTGGCGGGGCCGCCGGTCTCGCGCCTCCGTCTGCGAGCATCGCGGCAGGCTCCGGCCGAGTCAAGAGCGCGCCTGGGCAGGATGGCGCTGTCCCCGGCGCCGCTTCGGAGGTTAACGCCGCGTCTGGGCGAAGGGGTGGGTGCTCGACAATCCACCATCCACGGCAATGGCTTGGCCGTTGACATAGGAGGCCTCGTCGCTGGCCAGGAAAAGCGCCACGGCGGCGATCTCCTTGGGTTCCCCCGCCCGTTGCAGCGGGTTGAGCTGGCCTATCTTGCCCGCCGTGCCGTGCTCGCGCGCGCGCTCGAAAAGCGGCCGGGTCATGCCGGTCTCGATCAGGCCGGGGCAGATGGCGTTGACCCTGACGCCGGTGCCGGAGAGCGCGTTGGCGGCGGTCTGGACCAGGCTGATGACCCCCGCCTTGCTGGCGCTGTAGGGGTGGCCGCCGGCATTGGCGCGCAGCCCCGCCACCGAGGCGGTGCAGATGATCGAGCCTTTGCCCTGCTTAACCATCAGCGGTGCGCCATGGCGGATGGCAAGGAACGGGCCGATCAGGTTGACCCGCAGGATCTCTCGCCAGAGCTCGACCGTCTGCTCGAAGAGAGGCACCAGCCCGCCGCTAATGCCGGCATTGGCGAATATCACATCGATGCCGCCCAGCTCCTTGGCCGCCTTCTGGATGAAGCCCTGGACATCCGCCTCAGCACCGGCATCGGCGGCAACGGAGATGGCCTTGCCGCCGGCAGCCTTGATCTCGGCCGCCGTCTCCTCGACTGCGGGCGGCACCTTGTCGACGACCACCACCGCCGCGCCCTCGGCGGCAAAAAGCTTGGCGCTGGCGCGGCCGATGCCGCTGCCGGCCCCGGTGACGATCACGCGCTTGCCTTGAAGCCGACTCATTCCCGCCTCCTGTGCTTCCCCAGCATAAGCGTGCGCAGGCCCGCGGCAGAAAGCAATCGGTCTCCGGCCGCCGGCGCTCCCGGCGCACGCTCGCTCGATCTGCTATGATCCTCGCCATGATCCCGGTGACACCGCATATTGCCCTCGACGAGCGCGAGATCGAGGAGCGCTATATCCGCGCCGGCGGGCCGGGCGGCCAGAACGTCAACAAGGTTGCGACCGCGGTGCAGCTTCGCTTCGATGCCGCGCACTCGCCGGCGCTCGATGAAGGCGTGCGCCGGAGGCTGGCGAGCCTGGCCGGGCGGCGGATGAGCAAGGAGGGCGTCGTGGTCATCACCGCCGAGCGGTTTCGCACGCGCGAGCGCAATCGCGAGGACGCGCTGGCGCGGCTTCTCGACCTTATTCGCCGCGCCGCCGTGGCGCCGAAGCGGCGACGGCCGACCCGGCCGACCGGGGCGTCGCGCGAGCGATGGCTTGCGTCCAAGGCCGCGCGGGCGCGCACCAAGCGCCTCAGGCGGGCAGCGCCGGAGAGGGATTGACGCAGCGTCCGGGAGACGCAGAGGCAGGGAGGAGGTGTTCCATGGAAAGGCTAATCGCCACGCGACGCGAGCTGCTGCTGGCCCCGCTGCTCGCCGCCTTGCCGTCGGCGCTCGCCGCCGACCGCGCCGCCGCGGCGCCCGATCCCAGCATGACCATCGTCAAGCTGCCCAACGAGCTTACCTGGTCGAAGCCGCCGGATTTTCCCGAGAACAGCGTTGAAAGCGCGAATCTCTGGAGCAACACCTCGGCGCCGGGCCTCTATTACTATCTGGTCAAGTGGCATCCCGGCTATATGAGCGCGCCGCACTGGTACGAAGAGGATCGCTATTGCGTCGTCGTCTCCGGCACCTGGTGGGTGACCAGCGGGGACAAATTCGATCCCGACAGCACGGTTCCGGCGCCGGCGGGCAGCTTTGTTCGGCGCGTCGCCCGCACGCCGCATTACGACGGCGTCAAGAAGGACGGCAAGGAGCCGGCGATCATCGCCATCTGCGGTATGGGGCCGATCACCTTTCACAACGCCGAGCCGGGCACGCCCGGCTGGCGCAAGTTGTAAGCACCGGCTTTGTTTAGTCAAAATCGTCGGTGGATCGATGCCCCTCTCCCCGCGCGAAGCGCGGGGAGAAGGAGGGGACCCGTCGCTCGTCAGAGCGATGGGGAGGGGGTGTCTCGCCGTCGCACGATCTTTCCGTCATCGGCACCCACTTCACCCGCTCGCTGCGCTCGCGCCCTCTCCCCCGCAAGCGGCCGCAAGCGGGAAAGAAGGCTTTCGACGGCTGTGTCAACTGATCGCGATCTACTCTGAAGAATTAAAAATCACACGGCCTTGGGCGGCGCGTCGAGCAGCCAGAGATTCTCGACGAACTGGTCCGCCGAAGCGGTCCAAGTGAAACGCAGCGCATGCGCCCGGCAGCGCTCGCGCGGGATCTCGAGCGCGGCCAGCGCGGCGCGGCCGAGATCCTCGTCGAGGACGCCGGCGCCGCTGCTGCCGATGACGTCGAGCGGCCCCGGCACCGGGTAGGCCGCCACTGGAAGACCCGAGGCGAGCGCTTCCAGCAGCACCAGGCCGAAAGTGTCGGTGCGGCTGGGAAAGACGAAGACGTCCGCCGAGGCGTAGAGCCGCGCGAGCTCGCGCCCCTCGCGCTTGCCGAGAAAATGCGCCTCCGGATGCCGGCGCTTCAGCTCGGCGATCATCGGCCCGTCGCCGACCACCACCTTCGAGCCCGGCAGGTCCAGTGCGAGGAAGGCGGCGAAATTCTTTTCCACCGCGACGCGGCCGACGCCGAGAAAGATCGGCCGCTTGATTCCGGGCAGGTCGGCGCGCAGCGCGGGGTCGTAAGCCTCGGCGTCGACGCCGCGGCTCCAGCGGCGCAGGTTGCAGAAGCCGCGCGCCGCCAGCTCGTTGCACACGGTGTCGGTCGCCACCATCACGCCTTTCGACGGCGCGTGGAAGCGCCGCATCAGCGCGTAGCTCCAGGACGGCGGCACCGAGAAGCGCGCCGCCACATATTCGGGAAAGCGCGTGTGAAAAGCCGTGGTGAAGCCGTAGCCGCGCCTGAGGCAATAGCGCCGCGCGGCGATGCCGAGCGGACCCTCGGTGGTGATGTGGATGGCGTCGGGCCGCGCCGCCGCCATCAGCTCGGCGACGCGCCGGCCCGGGCGCAGAGCCAGGCGGATCTCGGGATATGTCGGGCACGGCAGGGTGCAGAAGAGCTCCGGCGTGATGCGCGAGACTTCGTGGCCGCGCGCACAGAGCTCGCGGATCAGCATCGTCAGCGTGCGCACGACGCCGTTGATCTGCGGCGCCCAGGCGTCGCTGACGAGCGCGATCCTCACGATTCGTCTGCGCCCGCCGTCACCAGCTCGCGCTGCCTCGGGCCGCGCAGGACGAGCGGATCGAGCGCGCGCAGCTCGGCCCAGCGCAGAATCTCCAGCCTGCCGTCGAGATGCTCGACCAGCGCGGTGCAGCTCTCGACCCAATCACCGTCATTGCAATAGAGGATGCCGGCGACGCTGCGGATGTCCGCCTGATGGATGTGGCCGCAGACGATGCCGTCGACGCCGCGCTTCCTCGCCTCGTCGACGATCGCATCGGCGAAATTGCTGACGAACTCGACGGCGTTCTTGACCCGACCCTTGAGATAGGCGGAGAGCGACCAGTAGGGATAGCCGAAGCGCCGGCGGACGAGATTGAAATAGTGGTTGAGCTGCAGCACCGCGGTATAGGCCCAGTCGCCCAGCAAGGCCAGCCAGCGCGCGTAGCGCACCACCCCGTCGAAGGCGTCGCCGTGCAGCACCAGAAGCTTGCGCCCGTCCGCGGTGACGTGCACGACCTCCTCGCGCAGCCAGACGCCGCCGAGCTGCAGCTCGGTGTAGTCCCGCAGCCACTCGTCGTGATTGCCCGGGACATAGACGACCTTGGTGCCCTTGCGCGCCTTGCGCAGCACCTTCTGGATGACGTCGTTGTGGCTTTGCGCCCAATACCACGAGCGCCGCAGGCGCCAGCCGTCGACGATGTCGCCGACGAGGTAGAGGTACTCGGACTCGGTGTGACGCAGGAAATCGAGCAGGAACTCCGCCTTGCAGCCGCGCGTTCCGAGATGGACGTCGGAGATCCAGATGGTGCGGAAATGCTGCGGCAGCGTCAGCATCGTTCGGACGCGGCTGTCGGAGCCGGCCGGCGGTAGCGCCAGATCTGCACTGGCAGGAAATGCGCCCAGATGCGCATCACCTCCTCGCCGGCGAGTCCGAGCTCGGCGGCGGGGATCGGCGAGGCCAGCGCATTGGTGAGCTGCACGAAGGCGCCGTCGGGGCCGAGGCGCGCGAAGCAGGCCTCGAGCACGGCACGCTGCGCCAGGCGCGGAAACCATTTGATCGGCAAGCTCGACATCACCGTGGCAAGCCGCTCGATGCCCGCGGACGCGAGCAGCGCTTCGGCATCGCAGGCATCGCCGCAAATGACGCGCAGGCCGGGAATTCGGCGTTCGAGGAAGCGCGCGAGCCCCGGCTCGCGCTCGATGACGACGAGCCGGTCCACCGGACAGCCGGCCGCGATGAGGCCGCGCGTGAGGCCGCCGGTGCCGCCGCCAAGCTCGAGCACCGCGCCGGGGTCGCCGAGGCTGAGCTCGCGCGCCATGCCGCGCGCCACCTTCGCGCCGCTCGGC
>JASHRZ010000496.1 GCA_030037055.1 Alphaproteobacteria bacterium | reverse complement strand
TGGCTCTCCGACGCGCATCGCATCGAGGCGGCGGTCAATGCCCATTCCGGCGCGCTCTGGTTGCGCCTTGGGGCGCAGGCCTATAACGAGCTCGCCGAGTACGAGCGGCTGGCGGCGCTGTGGTGAGGCGCGGGAAGCTGCGGCACCGCCCCTCGCCCTGGCGCACCGCGCCGGTGCTGTTGGCGAGCACGGTGTTTCTCTGCCTGCTGTTCGCTCCCTCGCGCGACGACGACAATCTTCGCGTTTTCCTGGATTGGCGGCCGGAGATCGAGCCGCTGCTACTCATTGGCCTGTTGGCCGCGTTGGCGCTGGCCGGTCGGCGATTGCCCGCGGCGGCGCGCTGGCTGCTCGCCGGCCTCGTCTTTCTCACGGCCCTGCTGCAGATCGCCGACGCCCTGGTGCTCGGCATCTTCGATCGTCAGCTCGACCTTTACTTCGACCTGCCGCACCTGCCGCAGCTCGTGGCGCTGTTCGCTGCCACCGCCGGAGTCTGGCGCGGCGCGGCAGCAATGGCGACGGTGGTGCTGACCGCGTTTGCGCTTGTCGCGCTCATCGCCTGGGCGATTGCCGCCTGCGAGCGCGTGCTGCGGCGAGGGCGCCATGCCGCCGCGGCGCTCGCCGTCGTTCTGCTGCTCGCCCTCTTGGCGCCGATCGGCCGGCGCGAGGCCGGCGAGCCTGTGCTTGGCGCGCGCACCCTGCCGGTCGTCTCCGTGCAGGCGGCGCGGCTCTGGCGCGCCTTCCGCGTGATGCACGGCTATGACCGCCGCTATGCCGCCGCGCTCGCCGCGCCGCAGCCGGCGCTGGGCGGCCTGCCCGGACTCAAGCGGCGCGACGTCTATCTCGTCTTCTTCGAGTCCTACGGCACCGTGCTGCTCGACGAGCCGCGCTACGCCGCCATCGTCGCGCCCGCGCTCGCCGGTTTCGCGGCGACGGTCGAGCGGGCGGGCTGGCGCCTGCTGTCCAGCCGCCTTGTCTCGCCGACTTTCGGCGGCGGCTCCTGGCTCGCCCATGGCACCATCGACAGCGGCCTCAAGCTTGATCCGCTGCTCACGCGCCTGATCACCGGGAGCGGGCGCCAGACCTTGCCGCGCTACATGCGCGCCGCCGGCTATCGCAGCGTCGAAGTCATGCCCGGGATCAAGACGCCGGAGCCCGAGCACGGCTTCTGGGGCTTCGAGCAGAGCCTCTACGCCGCCGATCTCGGCTATGACGGGCCACCGTTCGGCTGGTTCGGCATCCCCGACCAGTATACGCTGCGCCGCCTCGATGAGACCGAGGGCGCGCCCGGCCATGGCCCGCTCTTCGCCCAGATCGTGCTGGTGTCGAGCCATACGCCCTTCGCTCCGGTGCCGCCTTACGTTGCCGAATGGGACGCGGCGCCGCTTTACCGCGGCATCCCGCAGGCGCAATGGGACCGCATCTATGCGCCGCCGGACTGGTCGCATCTCGAGACGCCATACCTCGAGAGCGTCGTCTATGATCTGCGCACGCTTGGCGGCTGGCTGGCGCTTCTGTCAGGCGATGCGCTGGTCGTGATCCTCGGCGACCATCAGCCGCCGAGCTTTATCGCCGGCCAGCGGCAGCCATGGACGGTGCCGATCCATGTGCTGTCGCGCGATGACGACCTGCTGCGCCCGTTCCGCGCGCTGGGCTATGTCGAGGGCGCGTTGCCGCCGCGCGACGGCGCCGTTCAGGGAATGGAAAGCTTTCTCGGCGATTTCATCGGCAGCTTTGCGCAGGCGCCGGCGATGGCGGCGACACGCCGCGAGCCATCGGAGCACGGGACGAACTGATGGACGACACCGTCCTTGCCGAGGCGCTGACGCGGTACCGTGCCGAGGGCTATGCAGTGCTGCGCCGCGTGTTCGACGCCGGCGAGGTGGCGGACATGGCCGCTTCCTTCGACCGGCACTGGGCCGAGGGCATGAAGCACGGGCGGAGCTTCCGTCACGCCAATCTCCTCTATCGCCTCGGCCGCGACCCCGTTCTCGGCAGGATCGTCCGGCTGGTGCAATGGCCCTCCTACGGCGATCCCGTGCTTGAGGCGGTGCGGCGCGATCCGCGTTACTTCGCCATTCTCGCGCCACTGCTGGGCGGCGACATCAAGCAGATCATCAATCAGCTGCATTGGAAGCCGCCGAGCGCCGGCGCCGTCGAGTTCGCCTTCCATCAGGATGTGCGCTTCCGTCGGCCGGCCTCGGCCTATCGCAACCTCGTCACCTCCTATGTGCAGACCGGCATCGCCATCGATCCGCACCGCGCCGAAAACGGCGCCATGCGGGTCTATCCCGGCTCGCATCGCCTGGGCGAGAAAGCGCTCGCCGGGCCCGCGCCGGTGCTCGACCAAGCCATGGCCGACGAGCGGCTCATCGCCGTCGGGCTGGATCCCGCGCAGCTGGTCACGCTCGAGCTCGATCCCGGCGATGTGGCGCTCTGGAACGTCTACACCATCCACGGCTCGGGACCGAACCGGACGTCGGGCGATCGCCGCTTCTATCTCAACGGCTATGTCCGCGCCGCCGATTGCGATCGCGGCGAATGGGCGTTCCGCGACGGCGCGCCCTGCATCCTGGGCGAGCCGGCGCTCGTCCATTACGACGATCTGCCGACGCGGCCGGGGCCGCACTACATCGAGGAATGAGCTGGCGAGCGATCCTCCGATCGCCGGCGGCTATTTCAGCTTCAGAAGCGGCGTCGCGTCCGCCGGCAGCGGGTAGCGGTTGACGTTGAGCGTCATCGACACCAGGCAGTAGTAACCCATAGTGAAGATGAGATCGACCACGCCCTTCTCGCCGAAGCGGTCCTTGACCCCGGCGAAGGCGGAGTCGCTCACCTCTCTGGTCTCGAGCAGCTCCGCGCAGAACTGATAGACTGCCGTCTCCTCTGCGCTCATCCGCTCGGGCCGCCTTCCTTCGGCGATGGCCTTGCCGATGGCGGGGTCGAGCCCGGCCTCCAGCGCCAGCTTGTGATGCGCGTACCATTCGTATTGGGCCGTCCAGAAGCGGGCGACGACCAGAATGGCGAGCTCCTTGAGCCTCTCCGGCAGGCTGTTGTGGAAGCGCACCTGCGCGCCCAGCGCCTGCGCGCAATCGCCGGTCTCGGGGCTGTAGACGAAGACGCCGAACGGGCCACGCAGCGCCTTGCGCGGGCCGGCCAGCACGTTCTCGGCCATGCGGCGCTGCTCGGGGTTCATTTCGTCGAGGGAAAGCGGCTTGAAACGTTCGGTCATGGAGGCCCGCGGCACAAGAAAGAGCGCACGCAGCATATCAGCGCCGCCGCGACCGTGAAAGCCGACGCCGTGGTCACTCACGCGTGCTCGCGCGCGTTCCGGCAGCAGCGCCGCCAGCCGCCGCAGCGCCTCCTCGAAGCCGCGCCGCTCCGGCGCGGTGCCGACGGTGACGCGGATACAGCGGTCGAGCGGCGCCACTCCGGCACGGCGCACGAAGCAGTTCTCCCGCTCCAGCAGCAACGCCATCGCCGCTCCGGCACGTTCGGTCCCGCCGATATCGATGGCGACGAAGTTGGTCGCCGAGGGCAGCGCGGCAAAGCCGAGCGCGCCGGCGATCTCGGCGTAGTCGCGCCGCCCTGCCGCGACCTCGCGCACCACCCCGGCAATGAAATCGCCATCGTCGAGAGCGGCCAGTGCGCCTTCCTGGGCGATGCGGTTGACGCCGAAATGATGACGGATCTTGTCGAAGCTGCACACCGTCTCATGGAACGCGATGGCATAACCGATGCGCGCGCCGACCATGCCATAGGCCTTCGAGAATGTGCGCAGGCGGATGACGCGCGTATCCTCGGGGTCGAGCGCCGGGATCGCCTCTTCCAGCGCGAACTCGCTATAGGCCTCGTCGAGCACCAGCGCCGCCCCCGGCAGCAGGCGCTGCAGCAGCATGTCAATCTCCGACCCCGCAACCCAGCTCCCGGTGGGATTGTCGGGGTTCGAAAGATAGACAAGTCGCGCCTTGCGCCGGCGCGCCGCCGCGGCGAGCGCCTCGGGATCGTTGCGGTCGGCGCGATAGGGCGGGGGTCACCAGCTTCGCGCCGAAGCCCCTGACATGGAAGGCGAAGGTGGGATAGGCGCCGTGCGACATCACCACGTGGTCGCCGGGATCGCAAAAGGCGCGCACCACCAGGCCCAGCAGATCGTCGATGCCGACGCCGAGCACGATGTTGTCGCGCGGAACGTTGTGGCGCCGGGCGAGGGCGTCGCGCAGCACGAAGCCTTCGGGATCGCAATATCAATTGACCCGCGCCGCGGCTTGGCGCATGGCGGCGAGCGCCTTGGGCGAGGGGCCGAAGGCGCTTTCATTGGCGCCGATCCGAAGCGCCAGGGGCCTGCCGACGCGGCGCTCCAGCGCCTCGGGTGAAACGAAGGGGACCGTGGCCGGCAGCGACGCGACAAGGCGCGCATAGCGCGACCGGGGCGCAGGCGCCATCGCGGGCTCAGCCCTCGCGGCGGCGGCCGGTCGGGAAAAAGCGGTCGAGCTGCGATTGCCGATCGGCCTCGGCGCGCGGCTCAGCCGCGATCATGGGCCGCGCGCTCGCCCGTGGTGCTGGCGGCGGCGGTGCCGGAAGGCGGCGGGACCTGCGGCGGAGCGTTGGAGGCGGTCGTCTCGTCCTCCTTCATCCCGGACTTGAAGGCTTTGATACCCTTGGCCAAGTCGCCCATCAGCCCGGAGAGTTTGCCCTTGCCGCCGAACAGTAGGGCGACGACGGCGATGATGATGAGCCAATGCCAAAGACTAAATCCACCCATGACTTTGACCTCGATTTGGTGGGTTTTGGATGCTTCCCTAACCGGCATGGCGCCGCCTGGGGCCGGCTTTGTCAAGGGAAAACCGCCCGTTGCGGGACGATCGCGGATTTCCCGCTCGCCCCGCGGGCGACGCCTGACCGGGAAACCGTCGCAATTGTCGCAAATTGCGCGGGCGGCAAGCTAGAACCGCGAGGGGCTCGGTGCTAGCCTCGCCGGCGTGCGTCCGACGCTCCTCACCCTTGCCGGCCTGGTACTGAGCATCTGGCTTGCCACGCAGCTGCTGCCGCTGCGGCAGAGCCCGCGCGTCGTGGCAGATCCA
>JASHRZ010000495.1 GCA_030037055.1 Alphaproteobacteria bacterium | reverse complement strand
CGGATGTCGATCTTGAGCTGTGCCGGGAAATGTTTCGGCGCCCAGCCTGACATCTCCCAATAGACATTGCCCTTGTGCAGCGCCACGGCGGTCATCTCGTCGACCCAAGGCCAGCCGGGATGAGCGGCGATGATCTTGAGATCGGGAAAATCGGCCGCGAGCTCGTCGATCGCCGAGGGATGCGCATGGCGGATCTTGGCGCCGAGCCCGCCGGGCATGCCCGCGCCCATACCGGTGGTGCCGACATCGATCATCACCGGCGCCTTCAGCGCATTGACGACCTCGAAGAGCGGGTAGAGCCGACGGTCGTTGACGGCGAAATGGCCCATGATCGGATGGAAGTGGAAGCCCAGCATGCCAAGCTCGGTGATCGCCTTGTCCGCCTGCCGCAGCGCGATCTCGCCCTTGAAGGGGTCGACCGCCGCCCAGGACTGGATGATGCGGCCGGGATGGCGAAGCTGCATCGCCTTGACATACTCGTTGGTGCAAGGCGGCGTGCCGGCGGTGGTCTCGAGATCGAGCGCCACCAGCACCGCCTCGACTCCGGCGGCGACGAATTCGGCGACGACCTCGTCCTCCTGCTTCGCGGTCCAGGCGCGGTTCCAGTATTTTGCCAGCGCCTCGACATAGGGACCCTGGCAGCGGAGCCACGGCTCGGTGTTGGGATAGCAGTGAAGATCGATGATGCGCATGGTGCCTCCTACAAGTTCGTCATTCTTCCGTCACAGGCGGCTCTCGCGGTTGCTGACGCAATCGCCGCCGCCGCCGCGGAGGAACGCTCTTCGGGCGTTCGCCTTGAGATCGATGATGCGCATGGTGTGTCCTGAAGGTTTCCGCTGGATCGAGTCAGTGCGTCCCTCGAGACGGCCGCTTTGCGGCCTCCTCAGGACGAGGAAATTTTCTTTGTGCCATCAAGAACCTTTCTCCAATTTTCGTGCTACCGCCTCCGCCAGCGCCTTCTTCGAGACCTTGCCGAAGGCGGAGAGCGGGAAGTCGTCCATCAGCTCCAGCCGCTCCGGCAGCTTGAAGCGGGCGATCTCCTTGCCGGCGAGGAAGCCGATGAGCGCCTCGAGCGTGAGCGTCTGGTCTTTGCGCGGGATGACGCAGGCGCACATGCGCTCGCCGAGAAGCGGGTCGGGCATGGCGATGCAGGCGACGTTCTGCACCGCAGGATGCGACAGGATCAGATTCTCGATCTCCTCGGCGCTGATCTTCTCGCCGCCGCGGTTGATGAGATCCTTCTTGCGCCCCTCGACCATGTAGTTGCCGGAGGGATGGCGGCGCATGAGATCGCCCGAGCGGTAGAAGCCGTCGCTGGTGAAGGCCTTGGCATTGTGCTCGGCGGCGCTGTAATAGCCGCGCAAGGTATAGGGCCCGCGCACGCAGAGCTCACCGACCTCCCCATCGGGAACCTCGTTGTCGTCATCGTCGACGAGCCGCACCTCGTCATCGGGCGAGATCGGGCGGCCCACCGTCTCGAGCCGGACGTCCTCGGGATCGTCCTCGCGCACGAAGAACAGCGTGCCTTCGGCCATGCCGAAATTCTCCTGCACGAAGGCGGAAGGAATGAGCGCCTTGGTCCTGAGCCGCACCTCCGGCTGAAGGCGCTGGCCGCCGCTCTGGATGTAGCGCAGCGAGGAGGCGTCGTACCGGCTCGCCGCCGGATGGCTGATGAGGCGGATGAGCAGCGCCGGCACCACCTTGAGATGGCTGACGCGGTGCCGCTCGACCAGCGGGAAGATGTCCTCGGGCCGGGCGCTGGCGCTCAGCACCACCGTGCCGCCCTTGAAGACGAAGCCCTGCAGCCCGGGACAAGCGAGCGGCAAGTTGTGCGCGATCGGCAAGGCGAGCAGCAGCACGGAGGCCCCGGTGACGCCGCAGACCCCGGCGGCCGTTCGGGAGTTGTACGCGTAGTCGTTATGGCTGCGCGGGATGAGCTTCGGCACGCCGGTGGTGCCGCCCGAGAGCTGAAAGATGCAGGGATCGTCGGGGTCGATGGCGATCCCGCCGAGCGCCGGACGCCGCAGCGTTGCCGGGCGCTCGATCAGCGCGCCGAGCGAGATCTCGTCCGCGCCCGGAGATCCCAGCACGATCGAAAAACGCAAAGAAGGACACTCCGCCTTGACGCGGGCGATCATCGGCGCGAAGGCGAAATCTCCCTGGCGCTCGGGATAGACGCAGGCGACGGCTCCGGCGAGGCGGACGAACTGGCTCACCTCCCTATAGCGGTGGCTCGCCAGAGCCGCGATGGGGATGGCGCCGAGCTTCTGCAGGGCGACATAGAGCAGCGCGAACTCGGCGACATTGGGGAGAAGCAGCACGATGCGGTCGAGCAGCTTCACGCCGAGCGCCAGCAGGTTGAGTGCAAGGTTGTCGCTGAGCCGGTCGATCTCGGCATAGGTGAAGCGCCGCTCGCCGTCGATCACCGCGACGCGCGGACTGAATTGGGCGAAGGAAGCGGCGAATTCCTGCACCAGCGACCGGTCGCGCCAATAGCCCTTCCCGCGGTAGCGCCGCGCGAAATCGGCGGGAAAGGGCACGACGCCGTCGA
>JASHRZ010000494.1 GCA_030037055.1 Alphaproteobacteria bacterium | reverse complement strand
AGCGCGGTCATGATCTCCTTCTGGTCAATGATATAGAGCAGCGCCTGGCGCAGCTTCCGATTGTTGAAGGGCGGCTGCAGCTGATTGAAGCGCATCACGCCGATGCTGCCGAGCGGATCGACATTGGCGACGGCGACCCCCGGATTCTTCTGCAGCGCGCCCACCAGGTCGGGCGGCAGCTGCTGCCACCAATCGACCTCGCCGGCGGCAAGCGCGTTGGCGGCGGTGGCGGGATCGGGGATGTAGAGCCATTCGACGCGGTCGACCTTGACGATCTTGGCGCCGGCGGCCCAGCTCGGCTTCTCAGCGCGCGGCACGTAATCGGGGTTGCGGACATAGACTGCCTTGTTGCCGGGAACCCATTCCTCCTTCACGAATTTGAAGGGGCCCGAGCCGGTTGGATCGGTGAGCTGGGTGTTGGCGTCGGTGCTGGCGACGCGCTCCGGCATGATGAAGGGGACGTTGCTGGAGAGCTTGCCGATCGCCTCCAGAAGCAGCGGGAAAGGCTGTTTGAGGATGATCGAGAAGCGGCGGTCGTCCGCCGCCTTCATCTCGGCGACCGACTGCGCCATCACCTGGCCGAAGCCGTCGCGCTTCATCCAGCGCGCCAGCGAGGCGATGCAGTCGGCCGAGCGCACCGGCGTGCCGTCATGGAATTTGAGCTTCTCGCGCAGCGTGAAGCTATAGGTGAGCTTGTCGTCGCTCACCGTCCAGGTATCGACCATCTGCGGCTGCGGCTTGAAATGATCGTCCAGCGCAAAGAGCGTGTCGTAGACCATGTAGCCGTGATTGCGGGTGATATAGGCCGTGGTCCAGATCGGATCGAGGCTGCGCAGATCGGCCTCGGGGATGAACCTGATGGTCGTGCCCGAAGTCTGGGCGTGAGCGACCGGCGCGAGCAGCCCTGCCGCCAGCATCGCCGCCAGCGCCCAACGCCGACAGCCTGCCGAAATCCGCCCCATCGCCGGCCTCTCCTTCGTCCGCGTGTCGCCGCGACTGCCCTGGCACGTTCGATGCCAGCCACCTTAGGCCAGGAGGGGAACGCCAACAAGCAACGACCGGCTTTCGGCGCGCGGCGCTTTGCCCGATAGTACGCATCCGGCCCCGGCGGAGCGCAGCGTGACCGACCCCTCCGATCGCGACATCGCCTTTCTCACGGCGCGCGAGCTTGTTGCCCACTATCGCCGCAAGACGCTGTCACCGGTCGAAGTCACCCAAGCCCTGCTCACACGGCTCGACCGGCTCGAGCCCGAGATCAACGCCTTCGTGCTGGTGGCGCGCGAGAGCGCGCTCGCAGAGGCGCGTGCCGCCGAGGCGCGCTGGGCCAAGGGCGCGCCGCTGGGGCTGGTCGACGGCGTGCCGGTGACGATCAAGGATCTCTTTCTCACCAAGAGCTGGCCGACCTTGCGCGGCTCGACGCTGGTGAAGCGCGAGCAGGACTGGACGGAGGACGCGCCGCCGGTGGCGCGGCTCAGGGAGCATGGCGCAGTGCTGCTGGGCAAGACCACCATGCCCGAATTTGGCTGGAAGGCGCTGGGCGACAGCCCGCTCACCGGCATCACCCGCAACCCTTGGAGCCTCGCGCATACGCCGGGCGGCTCCAGCGCGGGCGCAGCGGCGGCGCTCGCCGCCGGCGTCGCGCCTTTGGCGCTGGGCACCGATGGCGGCGGCTCTATCCGCATTCCCTGCGCCTTTTGCGGCCTGCCCGGGCTGAAGCCGAGCTTCGGCCGCGTGCCGCATTACCCGCCGAGCGTGTTCGGCTTCCTCGCCCATACCGGGCCGATGGCGCGCGATGTCGGCGACCTCGCGCTCATGCTCAACGTCATCACTGGCGCCGACGACCGCGACGTCTATGCGCTGCCGCCCGAGCGGCGCGACTGGACCGAGGGGATCGAGGACGGCGTCAAGGGGCTGCGCATCGCCTTCAGCCCGACGCTGGGCTATGCCCGGGTCGATGGCGAGATCGCGGCAGCGACGGCGGCAGCGGCACAGCGCTTTGCCGAACTCGGCGCCGCGGTCGAGACGGTGGATCGCCTGTTCGACAATCCCGCCCGAGCCTGGCTGACGCTGTGGTGGGCCGGCGCGGCCAGGGCGATGAGCGTCTTCACCGCCGAGGAGCGGTGGCGCGCCGATCCCGGCCTCGAGGCCTCGGCGCGGAAGGGCGCGCGGCTCAGCGCGCTCGACTACGTCGCCGCCGATGTCGCCCGCAACGCGCTGGCGCTCGCCATGGCGATGTTCCATCGCCGCTACGACCTGCTGCTGACGCCGAGCGTCGCCGTGCCGGCGCTCAAGGCGGGCGAGCTGCTGACCGATCCCGCGACGCAAAAGGAATGGATCGAGTGGTCGCCTTTCAGCTATCCCTTCAACCTGACGCGCCAGCCGGCGGCGAGCGTGCCGTGCGGGCTCACCAAGGCCGGCCTGCCGATCGGGCTGCAGATCGTGGGGCGGATGTATGACGACGCGCTGGTGCTGCGCGCCGCCCGCGCCTTCGAGCGCGCCGCGCCCATGCCGCGCTGTCCGCTCGCCTAAGCTATTGCGCAGCGGCGCGCACCACCTCACGCCGCGCCATCGGATTGGGCGCGCGCAGCGCCAGGCCAGCGACCAGAGCCGACATCAGAGCGAAGCCTGCCAGGAGATAGAGCCCGCCCGCATAGCTGCCGGTGGTGTTCTTCACCCAGCCGACCAAGGGCGGCCCAAAAGCGCCGCCGAGATTGCCGATGGAATTGATCCAGGCGATGCTCGCGGCCGCCGCCGTGCGGGTGAGAAAGCTCGAAGGCATCGCCCAGAACGGGCCCTTGCTGCCGTAGAAGCCGATGGCGGCGATCGTCATGCCGACCAGCGACCAGACGGTGCCGACGCAAAGGCCGGCGATGACAAGACCGGCGGTGGCGACGACGCAGGCGCCGAACAGGTTCCAGCGCCGCTCGCCCATGCGGTCGGAGATCCAGCCGCAACACACCATGCTGATCGTGCCGCAGAGGTAAGGCACCATGCTCGCCCAGCCGACGCCCATGTCGCTGAGGCCCAGCTGCTTCACGATTTGCGGCAGGAACAGCAGCATGCCGAGGCTGGCGGTGATGATGCCGAAGTAGTTGAGCGCCAGCAGCAACACCTTGGGCTCCCAGAAGGCCCGCAGCAGCCCGATCCTGCCCCTGGCCTCGACCTGGCGGCGCTCGTACTCGATCTCGCAGACGAGCCAGGCGCGCTCCTCCTCGTCGAGCCAGCGCGCCTGCGCGGGGCGGTCGGTGACGTAATAGAGCACCGCGATCCCCAGCAGCACCGTCGGCGCGGCCTCGGCGAGATACATCCATTTCCAGCCGGCGAGGCCCAGGACGCCGTTTAACTCCATGATCCCGGTCGAGAGGGGAGCGCCGATCGCCACTGCGAGGGGCAGCGCTAGCGCGAAGCCGGCCATGACCCGGGCGCGATGACGGTCGGGAAACCAGTAGGTGAGAAAAAGGACGATGCCGGGGAACAACCCGGCCTCGGCGAGACCGAGCAGGAAGCGCACGGCGGCGAAGCTCCAGGGGCCGGTGCAGAAGGCGGTGGCGCCCGACAGCAGCCCCCAGCTCACCATGATGCGCGCGATCCACAGCCGCGCGCCGACCTTCTCAAGAATGATGTTGCTCGGCACCTCGAAGAGAAAATAGCCCCAGAAGAAGGCGCTGGCGGCGAGACCGTACATCTCGGCGTCGAGGCCGAGATCGCGGTTCATGGTCAGCGCGGCGAAACTGACATTGATCCGGTCGAGATAGCAGAGGTAATAGGTCAGGATCGCAAAGGGCAGCAGGCGGAGATATACCTTGCGCATCGTCGTCTGCTCGAGCGCGCGGACCATCGGCGCCTCCCCCGGGGCTGCGTTCGCCCCCTACCGGCTTTAGGCGGAGCATACCGCGCCCGCTGCGGCGACGGGAACCCGCAATCGGCGAAGCGCGCCCTGGCGTTCCGCCTCTTGCGGCCGCCGCCGGACTGCGCCCTCGCGCGCGGCGCGAAACGTGTTAAAACCCCCGCCGGAGGAAAAGGATGGCGAAGAGCCTCGGCAAAGCCGGGCGACGGCGGGAGAAGAACGCGGAGGAGGCGTTGCGGCTCGGGCCACTCGCCGATTTCATCGGCTTCCACCTGCGCCTCGCGCAAGAGGCTTCGTTCCAAGCCTTCGCCCGGCGCGTGCGCGGTTATCAGATGCGCCCCGGCCGCTTCGCCGTGCTGGCGCTGATCGGCGAGAATCCCGGCATCTCGCAGACCGCGCTCGGCCGCGCTGCCGGGCGCGACAAGTCGACGCTGACGCCGGCGCTCAACGACCTCGTGCGCCGCGCGCTGGTGAAGCGCCGGCGGGTGGCGAGCGACCGGCGCAGCTATGCGCTGTCGCTCACCGTCAAGGGCAAGCGGCTGCTGGACGAGCTCACGCTTCACGCGCGCGCCCACGACCGCGTCCTCGACGAGATCGTCGGCCTCAGGCACAAGGCCGGGTTCATTCGCACGCTGCGCCGACTGGCCATGGTATGAGCGGCGGTTGCGAGGCGAAAGGGTCCTGGACTAGGATAGTTTGAATACCAACAATCAGTCGGCGGCAGGGAGGACGCGATGACGAAACTGGCAATTGCGACGGCGATAGCGGCGTTGCTGGCGGCGGGAAGCGCGCTGGCGCAGGACAAACCGGTGCAGCTGAAAATGTCGTCCTGGGTGCCGCCTGCGCATCCGCTCAACCCGGCCTTCGTGGCCTGGGCGAAGGACATCGAGAAGGATTCGAACGGCACCATCACCGCGACTCTCTTCACCTCTGAGCAGCTCGGCAAGGCGGTCGACCATTACGACATGGCGCGCGACGGCATCGCCGATCTCGCCTACGTCAATCCCGGCTACCAGCCCGGCCGCTTCCCGGTGATCGCCGCCGGCGAGCTGCCCTTCCTGATGGAGAACGCCGACGGCGGCACCGGGGCGCTCGACGCCTGGTACCGCCGCTACGCGGCGGCGGAGATGAAGGACGTGCATTTCTGCTTCGCCTTCGTGCACGATCCCGGCGCCTTCCACAGCAACAAGAAGATCATGCTGCCTTCCGACATCAGCGGCATGAAGATCCGGCCGGCCAATGCCACGATCGGCAATTTGGTCACGCTGCTCGGCGGCACCAACGTGCAGGCGTCGGCACCGGAGGTGCGCGACGTTCTGGAGCGCCATGTCGCCGACGCCGTCACCTTCCCCTGGGGCTCGATCCTCCTGTTCGGCATCGACAAGGTGGTGAAGTTCCACATGGACGTCCCGCTCTACGTCACCACCTTCGTCTGGGTGATGAACTCCGCGAAATACGACGGCATGTCGCCGGCGCAGAAGAAGGTGATCGACGACCACTGCACGACCGAATGGGCGCTGAAAGTGGCCGCGCCCTGGACCGCGTTCGAAGCCGCCGGCCGCGAGAGGCTGCGTCACGAGCCCGGCCACGACGTCTACAAGATCTCCGACAGCGACCTCGCCGCCTGGCGCAAGGCGGTCGAGCCGCTGACGGCGCGCTGGGCCGAGGGCGCGCGCAAGGCCGGCGTCGATCCCGACAAGGCGCTGGCCGCGCTCAAGGCCGAGCTCGCCAAGTACAAGGCGGCCTATTGAGCTTCGGCACATGACATCGCCTCACGCCAGCAAGTCCTTCTCCGCCCTTCGGGGCGTCGAAGGATTTGGGCTGAGCAACCCGTTCGATCGCTTCGCCATCGAAGCCAAGCGGGGCCGACCGCGAAGCGGTCGGCCGGGTTGCTGGGTGTGCTCGCCATCGCCGGCCGGCACAGTCGCCGCCCCACCTCACCCTCGCCCTCTCGGCCCCCAGGGGCGGAGAGGCAACCGCAGCGCGCGCCGGGATGCCTGAGTCCGCGGGCGCCCCGCCGCGCAACCGAATGGACCGCTTCATCGACGGGATCGAACTCACCGCCGCGATCTTCGTCGGGCTGGTGGCGG
>JASHRZ010000493.1 GCA_030037055.1 Alphaproteobacteria bacterium | reverse complement strand
GCCGAAGTGTCTGTAGCGCGTGAAGATGTCCGTCTTTCCTGGCATGTCAAATGTCGCTTGCTGCTGTCGCGGGGCACGCGCTCGCCGAGGTGCTGCGCGCGTGACGGGCTTTATTCGACACGCCCGGTGAAGCGGCGGGGACGGGGTTACGCGGCCGTGTGCATGGCGGAGAGCCATGTGTCGCGAACGCGCGTGAGCACGTGGCTGGATTTGCCGTGCAGGACTTTGGCCGCGGCCGGCCCGGTGCCGTAGGCGGTGAACGCGAAGACCGCCAGCACCACGGCGCCGACCGGACGGGCGTTGGTGACGGTGATCGCGATCCTGGTCCAGCCCTGAGCGTAGAGCAGGCCGAGCAGCCGCGCGATTTCCGCCTGACCGATCCCGGTGGCCGCGCCGACGAGGACCGCGTCCGGCGTGTAGAGCTGCGCCGTCGTGGCCGCTCCCGCGGCATTCCACGCACCTTTCCCACCGTGCCGCGAAGGCGGCGGCGATGACGGCGGGCTCGGGATCGGTCGTGGCGCGTCCTGGTGCCTGGCTAAGCCTGAAGCAGGTCCGGCCGATGCTACCGCATCGCGTTTATCTTGGGATGTGTAATACGCTGTCCTTCGCGTTGCGGACCGGGGGCCGCCCAGGGAGGGAGAGGCCATGCTTTCGCCTTCGCGCACGCTCTTCATTGCTGCCGCCGGCACCGTCGCCGGCATGGGCTTGGCGGGTTGTGCCGGCGACGACTACCTTGTTCAGCCGAACGAGGTGCACATGGTCGAACCGCAGGATGGGGGACCAACCTTGTCGCGGGTCGAAAGTTCCGCGCCACCGGCAAATCTTTCGAACGCAGATCGGGCGAGATTGGCCGGGCTCTACGACCCGGGGGACGCGCCTGCGCCGGTGCCGATCCCTGGCATCGGTGTTGGCTTGCGCTTCAATGTGGCGGCGGCCGGAGCGACCGATAGGCTGTCCGAGCCGCTTGCCGTTCGAAGTCTTGGACCCGATGAAATCCCGTCGGCCGGCCGACGCGGTCGATCGAAACGGCCATCGCGGGAGAGCTCATCGCGCCGGGCGATGCTGCTAACGCGCTGAGCCGCCGGCCCCGGAACACGAGCAGATATCGCCGCGTCCACGCAATGAGCGCGATCAGCGCGCCGAAGGCCATCACCGGCGAGATCGCCACCACCTGCGCCGGTGAGAGGACGAGCGCGAAGCCGACCCTGAGAAGCGCTTCGAGCAGATAGGCGACGCCCCATACCGCGGTCACAAGGCGCTGCGCGGCGCGAAAGTCGGCATACTGCCAGAGCCCGTTCCACCATAGGAGCCGCACAGGATCGTGCCCTGCGGCGAACTGCCGGATGACGTGGAACATCAGCGGCCGCTCGGCGAGCAGCGAGCCAAGGCAGATGAAACCGAAGGCGGCCGTCAGGAAGGATTCCTTGATCAGCGCGAAGAACACGTTGCCCGAGATCAGCGAGGTCGCCGTGCCGATCACCAGAAAACTCATCACGATGAGTCCGAGCGGTTCGAGCCGGCGCGACCTAGCCCAGGCGCGGAGATTGTTGATCGCCGGAAAGAGGCCGCCCAACACCAGAGCCAGGAGCGTCGAAACGCCATAGCGGGTGAGCAGGTTGAACGCGGCGATCGGCATCGCCACGTCGAAGACGAGGGTGGGCAGCATCACTTTGTACCTGAAGCCTCCCTCGGCCTCGGGATGGACCGCCGGCGGGTCGGGCCTTCGCCGTTCCTCGCTCATGTCAATCGAGCCTTTGTCTCGCTCTTGTCTGCGGCCGGCCCGGCCGGCATTCCCCGGAGGATCGGCGCGTTCCGCGGCCAGGATAGCCGACCGGCCCTCCCTGCGTCCGCATGTCGGCCATAGCGAGCTCAAGCAGCGCGGCTGGATGCTGGTCGAGGTCTACACCGACCATGGGATATGGGATCAGCGGCGCCAAGGGGCGCGATCAGCGGCCGGCGTTCGACCGCCTCATCAAGGAGGCGACGCGCGGCCGGTTCGACATCATTGCGGCCGTGGGCCTGCCTGTATTTACATCGGCAGGCCGTCGACACCACGATCCCGGCGGGCCGCGCCCTCTTCCAGATGATGGGCGTATTCGCCGAGTTCGAGCGCGCAATGATCCGCGAGCGGGTCATGGCTGGGCTGGCACGCGCCAAGGCCAAGCGCGTTCGGCTCGGCCGCCCCAGGCTTGACGCAGCAATAGAGGAGCGCGTGAGGGCTCAGCTGATTAAGGGAACCGGAATTCTCAAAACCGCTCGTCTCATTGGAGTTGGGACTGGGACCGTGCAGCGCATCAAGCGGCAGGCGCGGCAGTGCGTCTAGCGGCGGAATGGCCGCTCGTCATCCGATTGCGGAAGTGCCCGGGCGCCCCTGATACGACCGAGTCGTGCCATCCGGAAGTCGTCGTCTTCTTTGATTGGCTTATGACGGCAACGTGGCGAGCATCGCCTGCGCTTCTTCAATCTCGGGGAATTCCGGCGTCGGCGAGAAGCCTTCCAGCGCGGGGATGAGCGCCGCAGGGGCGTCGGTCGCTCGACCGGTCGACTGATAGAGCTTCGCCAGCGACAGCGCTGCGCGCAGCTCGAAGCTCTTGGCTTCCTGCTGTTGCGCGATGCCGATAGCGGTGAATAAAGCTTCCTCGGCCGGCACCGTGTTCGCCGGATCGCGCTTGAAGAGAATCTCACCGCGGATACGGTGCAGTTCGGCTTCACACCACCGCTCACCGGTCAGCTCGACTTCATCATGCACCTGTTTCAATCGGGCCATTGCAGCATCGATTTGTCCGGCTTGGGCCTCCGCCTGCGCGAGCTCGGCCTCGAACTGCGGCAGGCACATATGAATGCCCAGTCCGCGGCAGTAAGCAATGCCTTCCGACACCTCCGCCAGCCCGACGCGCGCTTCATGGCCGTCCCAATTCAGCCAGCCTTGCGCAAACTTCAAATAGCCGGCAAAACTTCTCACATTGAGTTTGGAGACAAGCTGAGCAAGCGAGTCAGAGCGCCTCGTAGGATCCTTGAGCGCGCGCCGGTCCCCGGGGTATACCAGCTGGCGCCAGTCGCATGTCGGTTGATCACTCGATACCCGACTCCACATCGAACGACCGTTTGGTCTCGGAAGTGCCATAAATGGACTGATGCACCGCGACAACATCCAAGCCTATTCGATCACCTCGTCGGCGCGCGCGAGTAGGGACGACGGCATAGTCAGGCCCAAAGCCTTGGCAGTCTTCATATTGATGATCAGCTCAAACTGCGTTGGTTGTTCAACGGGCAGGTCGCGCGGCTTGGCGCCCTTTAGAATCTTGTCGACGTAGACGGCGGCTCGCCGGTAGAGATAACCGAGCGCAGGCCCATAGCTCATCAGTCCGCCCAGCTCAGCAAAAGGGCCGAGTGTCGAAACGGTGGGTATTCGGTATTTCGCCGCGAGTTCCGCGACACGTTTGGCCGGCAGGCTGGGTTGAACGATGACGGCATCGGGCCGCTCTTTCCCCATGTCTGCAAAGGCCGCTTCAAGCTCTTCGGCGCGAAGCTTTTTTGCACTAATCACGACCCCGGCGGCTCTACCGCCGGCTTCGATCTGTTCAAGAAAGGGTTTTGAAAAGGGATCAGGCGCATTAGCCAGCGCGACTATTCGATGCGTGGACGGCAACATCTCTCGAATCAGTTCTACGCTCTTGCCAGCGAGTTCCGCGTTCACCCCGGACATGCCGGTGACGTTGCCACCCGGCCGGTTGAGGCTGTCGACAAGTCCGTTCGCGACTGGATCTCCGGCAAGCGCCATGACGATTGGGGTGTCACGCGTCGCTGCCTTTGCAGCCAGCGCGGCCGGCGTGAACCAAGTCACGATGACATCGACATTGAGCCGCGCCAGCTCCGCAGCCAATTCGGGAAGGCGGCCCATCTGTCCTTGGTCCGATCGAAATTCGTATCGAACGTTCTGCCCCTCAAGGTAACCTGTTTGGCGCATCGCATCCGAGAAAAGCCGCCAGAATTGCTCCCAACCGGGAGCGCCAACCACCAGAACGCCGATTGTCGGCGCCTTCCGCTGCTGTGCACGCGCCGCGAGCGGCCATCCTGCCGCCCCGCCGCCGAGCAGCGCGATGAATTCCCGCCGTCGCAAGTCCCGCATGGGATCCCCTCTCTGCCCAGCCCGGCGGAATAGGCAGAAACCTGTCGACCGGCCCAAGCGGCCGGTTCTCCGCATGATTAGCCTACCATGGGGTGGCCGACCATGTCCTAGAGCCGGACCCTAATTGGTCTGTATCGACCGGGCCACCGGCCCGCTGATATCAACTCACGGGCAGCAGGAACCGCTGCATTGTGGATTTCGATCCGGCCAATGATCGCTAATGGGATGGTCCGGCCGTGCTCCTACGCCGCCAGCACCTAAGCTGGCCAAGGCACCTAGACAAGGAGCACGCCATGTCTGAAACACTCAAGAGGGCAGTTGCTGTGGTCGGCATCGACATCGGGAAGAATGCGTTCCACGTTGTTGGCCTTGATCTACGCGGTGCAATCGTGCTGCGACAGCGATGGTCACGCGGCCAGGTCGAAACTCGGTTTGCCAACATGCCGCCTTGCCTGATCGGCATGGAGGCTTGCGTTGGCGCTCATCATCTCAGTCGCAGGCTCAAGGCGTTGGGCCACGATGCTCGGTTAATGCCTGCGAAATACTCCCCTCCTGCTCCCCGTAAATCCGGCTCTCGCTCGAGTCCATGTCGAGCACCATGAGCTTCGGCGGACACCGCCGGTGTACGCGATCGATCCACTGCCCGGACAGATCGGCGAGCGCGGCGAGGTTCTCCGGACGCGTGAGCCAATCCGTCTCGAAACGTCCCATCTCGCTTGCCGAGGCCGCAGTCTCGTGAACTGCACGGTCGCCAACAATCCAGCGCATTGCCGGGTCGCGGCACAGGCGCTCAGCGTCATTCAGGTCCTCGTACCCGG
>JASHRZ010000492.1 GCA_030037055.1 Alphaproteobacteria bacterium | reverse complement strand
CTTCATGAAAACCCTGAAGGTCGAGGCGGTGTACCTGATGGCCTACGAAACCTTCGAGGACGTCACAGCCGATCTTCCGCGCTTTATCGACGCGGTCTATAACGCCCGCAGGCTGCACTCCGCGCTCGGATATCTGAGCCCGGTACAGTTCGAGGATCAACACGCCCAGCACACGGTCAAACCCGCGGCGTGAAACTGTTCACCCCGAGGGGCGCACTCCATTGTACTGCCGCTTCTCGACCAATCGCGCCAGGGAGCGGTTAGCGCGCCATCCCTGTCTCGGCCTCGGCTCTGCTGCGGACCTGCGGTCGCCTGCTCCGGGAGTGAAGCGCCAGACCGAAGGCGCGGCTCCGGAGACTGCCTGCGAGAGCGATCGTCGACGATCCGGCGCTGGTCGAGGGAGGGCCAAGCCGCCCTGCTCCACCGCGAGATGCGCGGCTATCTGTGTGATGTGGCTTTTGCAGTCGTGTCCTGCGCCGTATCGTCCAGCACGGCGAGACCCTTCGTGTATTTCCCAGACTGACTTGTCGACTTGCAAAGGCTTCGCTGTCCGGCGACCGTGTCTTGAAGACCGAGAGACAGTTCGGCAATCGCTGCGGCGCCGCACGGCGTGCGATCTGCAAGACGCCGATGCATGACGCGCGATTGCGCATCCGGCGACGATGAAGCGCGGAGAGCCAGGCCGTCTGTTTGACTTCGGCAATTTTCGGTAGTGTCGCCCCATCACGCAGATTTGGATTCGACCTTCGAGGAGAAGATCCATGTTGATGATGCACGCAGGCAAGGGACCGCGCGTCGATTCATCGGCCTGGGTCGCGCCCGATGCGAGCGTCTACGCGGTGGTCCGGGCGGGCGGTCGGCAAGCGCATCGTCGGCGATCATTGCCTGATCGGCCCCAACGCCCATGTAAAGGGCGCCCTGCTGGAGGATCAGGTGTTCGTCGCAACCGGAGCGGCGATGTTCCACGCGGCCAAGATCGGCTCCGGCGCGGAGATACGCATTCATGCGACAGTGCACATAAGGACGCGACTGGAACCGGGCGCCACAGTGCCCATCGGCTGGGTCGCGGTCGGCGACCCCGCGCGCATCCTGCTCCCCGACCGGCATGACGAAATCTGATCCCTTCAGGCGCCGTTGAATTTCCCGCACTTCGTTTACGGCTTCGAGCGCAATACGCCGTCTTTGACGGTCGAAATCACGCGCCGCCTCTCGCGGGAGCTTGGAGCGCATCGCGGCGACACGTCAGTCGATTCCTGAGCGAGGCTCCGTCGGCTCATTAGCCATGGCCTGGAGCGGGCGAGGCTCATCGCCGGACGTCGCCGACAAGCACCGAAATCACCTGCGACATGTCATGGAAGACGGTCTCTCCCAGACGGATTGCCTGTCCCGGCAGCTGCAAGACGCAGAGATCATAGCCGGGACGCAGACCACGGCGGTGGCGCCTCGCATGCACCATCGCCCGCCGAGGCATATGAAGCGACGGGCTTTGCGAAGGTCTGCGAGCTGATCGGCGAAGGCAGCTCGATACGACCGCCATCGCCGGCACTCAAGCTTCGATGGGAACCATCCCGGCGCCGGATGACCGAAGGCCGGCCGCTTCTCGACGAGTTGCCCTATGCGGCGGTTAGCGTCCTTTGCCCGCTTCGGCCGCGGCGCCGGTGCCAACCTGCGGTCCCATGCTTTGGCGGTGATGCGCCACGCTGAAGACGTGGCTGTAGAGATTGGCGATCCACTGCTTGCCTTCGATGGTGTTGTCGAGATGGTGCAAGGCCGGCCCGAGATAGGGCTCGACCTTGCTCCAGAAGAAGGAAGGATAACACTCGCAGAGATCGGCCGGGCTGTTGTAGCCAAGCGTCACGTTGTAGCCGATCTCGGCGAATTCGTGATAGAGCGCGTTGAGCTTGCTGGGATAAAGGGGATCGGCGAGCTGGCCGATGAGATCGGCGGCGCGCAGCAGGCCGGCCTCGGTATCGGTCTCGTCGTGATCGCCGTCATCCGGGACGGGAAAACGGGTGAGCTCGATCGCGCGCGCGATGCGCTCGCCATCGACCTGCGGCACCAATTTGAAACGCTCGCGCACCGCGATCTTGGAGCGGTCGACGTGGTAGGGCGTGAGGAACGCATCCGAGGCGCCGCGCGGCGGCGTCACGGTATGCCCGGCCTCATCGATGACAAAGCGGTCTGCCGTATCGGCCGAGCAGACGCCGCGAACATAGCCCAGATCATGCGCCAGCGCGGCGATCATGAAATGGTACCAGTCCTCCGGCGAGACTGGCTTCTCCAGCCGGAGGCCGCGCAGGATGTCCTGCGCCACCTGCGCCACCATCATGGTGTGATGCGTGTCGTGAAACAGCGCGTCGCTGCTGGAAATGCGCTCGATGATCAGCTTCGCCGCCTCCTTCAGGCTGGTGGCGAAGTGCGGGGCGCTGTTGCCGAAAACCTGCCGATAGACATCGGCGAGATTCTCGCCAAGCGCGTCGGCCAGGAGTGTCGTCGGATTCAGCACGGCTGTCTCCCGCAGTGCGAAATGACCGCCTGCCGGCTCGATCGGACGGCACTCCCCGGGCCGGCCGCAAAGCCGACGGACGTATCTCTAAATTCGAGCCAATTTGGCCTTGCGTCAAGGTGGCAGACGCCAAGGCGGTTTCACGCGCCGGTAGGAAGACCGGGATGCGGCAGGCCGAGACGACTGCCTCGCCTGCGCTACGATCGTGCGCGACCCTTGTCGCGCGGAGGCTCTGCGATGAGCACCACAACCCGGATTCCGCGCCCCGCGCCGCTTGCGCTCGCGGGTGAGCGAGGCGGAATGGCAGGCGCGGCACGACCTCGCCGCCTGCTTCCGGCTGTGCGACCGCCACGGCATTCGGATATGATCTATACGCATCCCGCGTCCCCTACGCGCCCGGCCATTTCCTGCTCAACCCGCATGGGCTGCTCTTCGAGGTCACGGTTTCCTCGTTGCTGAAGGTCGATCTCGACGGCGCCGTGCTCTACCAGCCCGAAGACTCCTATGGGCTGCAGCGGGCGGGCTTCGTCATCCACAGCGCAATCTAGGGCCCGATATCAGCGCGGCGATGCACTCACACCATCGTCGGCATGGCGGTATTGGCGCTGAACTGCGGGCTCCGGCCGCTGACCCAGACCGCGACTCGCTTCTGCTCGCGGCTTGCCTATCACGATTTCAACGGGCCTGATCCTAACGAGCGCGACGCGGTGATCATGCGCAATCAAGGGCTGCTCAGCGTCGGCCCGACCGTTGCCGAGGCTTTCACCGGCATGTACAGGCTCGAACGGCCCTGTCAGGCGCAGATCGTGGCCATGGCGTGCAACACCCGCTCAACGAGATGCCAGAGACCGTCGTGGAAATCCATCGGGATGTACGACCCGTCGGTAATCCGTCGCTACGGCTTGCTGGAATGGCCGGCTTTGCGCCGCAAGCTGGACCGGCGCGACCCGTCCTTCCGCGACTGAGTTATTTTCCGCCAGTCGAACCCGCGCGCCAGGTCGAGGGGACGAAGTCCTTGACCGCGCCGGCGCGCTTGGCCAGCCAGTAGCTGTAGGGCGGCGGCACCAGCTCGAAACGCCGGTCGACGCCGAGCTTTTGCGCCGCGTCCATCGGCCAGTTCGGGTTGTAGAGGATCTCGCGCGCCAGCGCGATGAGATCGGCCTGGCCCTGTTGCAGGATCTGCTCGGCCTGGTCGGCATGGATGATGAGGCCGACCGCCATGCTCACGATCTCCGCCTCCCGGCGCAGCCGCTCGGCATAGGGCACCTGATAGCCGTAGCTCACCGGACCCGCACTCACCACCGGCCGGCCAAGCATGCCGCCGGAGCTGCAATCGATGACGTCGACGCCTTTGGGCTTGACCAGGCGGGCGAGTCTCACGCTCTCGGCCGGGCCCCAGCCGGCATCGTCCTCGACCGAAAGCCTAAGGAAGAGCGGCTTCCTCGGCGGCCAATGGGCGCGCACCGCCTCCACCACTTCGACGGCAAAGCGCATGCGGTTCGGCTCCGAGCCACCATAGGCGTCGGTCCGCCGGTTGGCAAAGGGCGACAGGAACTGATGGATGAGATAGCCATGGGCGCCGTGGATCTCGAGCGCCTCGAAACCCGCCGCATCGGCGCGCCGCGCCGCCTCGCCCCAGGCTTCGGCTACCTCTGCCACCTCGGTGGTG
>JASHRZ010000491.1 GCA_030037055.1 Alphaproteobacteria bacterium | reverse complement strand
CCGCCATCATACCGCAAGCTGCGCTGTCTTGCTGATGCTACTCGGCGCACTGTCGCTCACCGGCTGTAACAGCCAATGGAAACCCACCGACCTGCAGCAGCCGGGCGTGTGGCTCGACCGGCCGCCGCCGCCGGTGAACGTGGTACGCGACGGCCCCACGGGCGAGCTTGTTGCCGGCGCTGCGCCGCCGCTCGTCCCGGACGCCGCCGTCGATCAGGCGGTCGCCGAGCCGTTGCGCACCCGGCTCACGGCCCTCGAACGCCGCCGCCTCGCCGAGGCGAGCCAGCGCGCCGCCGCCGATTTCACGCTGGCGCCGATCGCCTGGGAAGCGCTCGACCCGACCGGCGCCAAGACCGCAGTCGGCACCGCGACGGCGGTCGACGACGTCTATCGCGCGGTGCGCGGCCAGCTCTGCCGCGAGCTGCGGCAATCGCTGATCAAGGGCGAGGAGGCGCACCAGGCGCAAGTGACGCTCTGCCGCCGCGATTTCGGCGACGGCCTTTATGTCTGGGTCGCCGGCGTCGCCGATCAATAGCGGCGGTCAATGCCCGTCGCGGCGCGGGGCAAGGCGGTCGAGTACGGCCAGCAGCACCGCCGAGACGACGAAGGTGAGCTGAATGACGACGAGCCACAGCAGCTTGCCGTCCGGGACGCCCTCGATGTCGAAGAACTGCTCGAGAAGATAGATCGCCGAGATTACGGCGATCGAGCCCAGGATCTTCACCTTGATCGAGCCGGTATCGAGCTCGGTGAGCCAGGAGAGCCGCTGCTGGTCGGCACCCAATGTGATCTTGGCGACGAAATTCTCGAAGCCGCTGATCATGACCATGACGACGAGGCTCGCCACCAGCACGAGATCCAGCAGCTTGAGCGCCGCGAGCGTCAAATGCTCCTCGCCGCCTTCCAGCAGCGATTGCACGAGACCGGCAAGCTCGACGAAGAACGCACCGACGAACAGCAGCAGCACCAGCGCTAGGCCGAGATAGAGCGGCGCCAGCAGCCAGCGGCTCGCGAACAGCACACGCTCGAGGAAGCGCTCCATGGCCTTGCCTGCCCTCCCAAATAGCGACTTAAGGGGCTTCCGCAGAAGGGTCGGCGCAAACACGATTCTTCCGTGTCAGCGCAACTCCCATGTCATGCCGCCTTCCACGGTACGCGCGTCGAGCTCGACGCGCAGCTTCTTGCGAGCACATCGCTGATTGCCGCGAGATTGCCCATGCTCGGGTTGCCGGTTTTGGACAGCATACGGTGCAGGCTCTTTGCCGGCTTCCCGGTCTCGGCTACCAGCTTCTCGAAGCCGACAGTCGCGTTCACGAGATCGCGCAAGGCGAGTCGCGCTGTATCCGGCTCGTCATTTAGCAACAAGGTTGATGCCTCATCGAACAATGCCCTGGCGAAAGTTGGATCGCGCTTGATGCGCTCAACGATCGACTCCTTGAGATCTCTAGTCAGGGCCATGGATTCACCTCTTGCGCCTCGCCCGCATAGCGGCCTTGCGGGCTTTATATCCGACCACAAGGCTTTCGCCCGCTCAACATCCCCCTGCTGACGCTTCTTCGTGCCACCGCCGAGGAGGATGATGAGCGTATCGCCGTCCTTCCCAAGATAAATCGGATAACCCGGCCCCAATCGAGACGGTATTCGCCGATGCCGCCAATCCACCTCACGTTCGACCTATTGCCCATTTCAAGCCGTCGCGTCGCCGTTGCGACTTTTGCAGCCGGTTGGGCCTGAAGGCTGTTGAACCAAGCCCTGAACGGATCGACCCCATCCGGCTGAACGTAATCGACGATAGTTAACGCCATATTTTGTGGCGTGACATATAAGTTACCTGTGACACCAGCGCCGAAAGCAGCGCGCGGCTCTGGATAATAGCGGTTTGGGTCTGGTACGAGCGCGTCGCCGCGCTCAGCGGGCCTCGCGCAGCATGTTGCGCGCGATGACGATCTGCTGGATCTGGCTCGTCCCTTCGTAAAGGCGGAAGAGCCGCACGTCGCGGTAGAAGCGCTCGACGCCGAAATCGGCGATGTAGCCCGAGCCGCCATGGATTTGCACCGCGCGGTCGGCAACGCGGCCGACCATCTCGCTGGCGAAATACTTGCAGCAGCTGGCCTCGGTGGAAACGTTGTCGCCGGCGTCGCGCCGGCGCGCCGCATCGAGCACCATGCTGCGCGCCGCATAGGCCTCGGCGCGGCTGTCGGCAAGCATCGCCTGCACGAGCTGGAACTCGCCGATCGGCTGACCGAACTGCACGCGCTCCTTGGCATAGCGCAGCATGTCGCGGATGAGCCGCTCGGCGACGCCCACCGCCACCGCCGCGATGTGGATGCGGCCGCGGTCGAGCACCTTCATTGCCGTCTTGAAGCCCTGCCCCTCCTTGCCGCCGAGCAGCGCGTCGGCCGGCACCCGGCAATCCTCGAAGATGACGTCGCAGGTGTGGGCGCCGCGCTGGCCCATCTTGCGGTCGATCCGGCCGAGCTTGAGGCCGGGATTGGGCGCCTCGACCAGGAAGGCGGAGATGCCGCCCGCGCCTTTGGTCTCGGCCTCGGTGCGCGCCATCACGGTGAACAGCCCGGCCTCGGGCGCGTTGGTGATGAAGCGCTTGGTGCCGTTCAGCACCCAGCCGTTCCCCGCGCGGCGCGCGCTGGTCCTGAGGCTCGCCGCGTCCGAACCGGCATTGGGCTCGGTCAGCGCGAGGGACGCGATGATCTCGCCCGAAGCGAGACGCGGCAGGTATTTCCGCTTCTGCTCCTCGGTGCCGTCGATGACGATGCCCTGGCTGCCGATGCCGTTGTTGGTGCCATGCACCGAGCGGAAGGCAGGCGAGGTCTGGCACAGCTCGAACAGCACCTGTACCTCCTCGCTCATGCTAAGGCCGAGCCCGCCATGGGCTTCCGGAATGGTCATGCCGAAAAGGCCGAGCCGCCTCATCTCGTCGATGAGCGCCGGCGGCACTGCGTCGGTGGCGGCCACTTCCTCTTCCGCCGGCTGCAGGCGCTCGCGCACGAAGCGCTGGACGGTGTCGAGGAACTGATGCAGGGTCTGCGGATCGAGCGCCACGGGCCACTCCTTGATCCCAGGGTTCGGCCTCGGCAATTCCTATCGGCGCGCGAGGCCGCGATCAACCGTCAGCGTTCATCGCCGCGGGAGGCTCGCCCGGCTCGGGCCTAGTCCAGCACTACATCCGCACCGGCCGCCGCTGCGACGCGGCGCGGATTGCGCAACAGCGCGATCAGCGGCACGGCGGCCAACGTCACCACCATCATCAGGATGAAATCGTCGACATAGGCGACCATCGCCGCCTGGCGCGTCACCTCGAGATTGAGCGCGGCGATGCCGGCCGTACTGTGCAAGTTCCACAGCGGCGCCAGCGCCAGGCGGTGGAGAAAGGGCGTGATATGCGCCGCGACCGAGGCGTGCACCACCTGCGTGTTGACGGTGAGCATCGCCATGACGATCGAGACGCCGACGCTCGAGCCGAGGCTGCGCGCCAGGGTGAAGATGCCCGCCCCCTCGGTGCGCAGCGTCGGCGGGAGCGTCGCGAACGCGATGGTCGACAGCGGCGGAAAGATCAGGCCGAGCCCAAGCCCCTGGATGAAGCCCGTCCAGATGACCGACCAGCTGTCCATCTGCAGCGAGAAGCGCTGCGCCATGTCCCACAGCGAATAGGCGGTGAGCAGGAATCCGGCCAAGATCATCCAGCGCGCGTCGGTGCGCTGGACGAAGCGGCCGGCGATCACCATGACGATCGCCGTGCCGATGCCTCGCGGCGCCATCACCATGCCGGTGGTCATCACCGGATAGTCCATCAGCCCCTGCAGCAGCGGCGGCAGCAGCGCCACCGAGGCCAGCAAGACAATCCCGACGACGAAGCTCACGACCAGGCCGGTGACGAGGTTGCGGTCCCTGAAGATCTGTGGATGCAGGAAGGGATGGCGGGCGGTGGCCGAATGGACCGCGAAGGTATAGAAGCCGAGCGCCGCCAGCGCGGCCTCGATCCGAATCTCCAGCGAGCTGAACCAGTCCTTGAGCTCGCCGCGGTCGAGCATCATCTGCAGCCCGCCCATGCCGAGGCTGAGCATGGCGAAGCCGAAGAAGTCGAACGGCCGGTCGCGGTCGCGCGCGGTCTCCTCGATCGAGACGGCGATGCCGAGCCAGGCGAGCAGGCCCACCGGCAGGTTGATGTAGAACACCCAGCGCCAATCCCAATTGTCGGTGATATAGCCACCGAGCGTCGGCCCCAGGATCGGCCCCACCATGATGCCGACGCCCCACAAGGCCATGGCCGAGCCGCGCTGCTCGCGCGGGAAGACGTCGAGCAAGACCGCCTGCGACAGCGGCACCAGCGCCGCGCCGCAGACGCCTTGAAGCAGACGGAAGATAACGATCTGGTTCAGCGACTGTGCCGCGCCGCAGCAACCGGAGGCGATGGTGAAGCCGACCACCGAGAGCAGGAAGATGCGCTTCCTGCCGAAGCGGCCGGACAGCCAGCCGGTGAGCGGCATGGCGATGGCGGCGGCGATGATGTAGGAGGTGAGCACCCAGGTGATCTGATCCTGGGTCGCGGCAAGCCCGCCCTGCATATGCGGCAGCGCCACATTTGCGATGGTCTGGTCGATCACTTGCATCACGGTCGCCAGCATGGTGGCAACGGCGACCAGGAAGCGGTTGCCGAGCAGGGGGGCGCGCCAGCCCGCGGCCTCGCTCATCGGCCGCCCAGCAACGCCGCGAGCGAGGTGCGGTGGCGCGTGTCGACCTCGACGGTGACGCTCATGCCGGCGCGTAGTGCCGCCACGTCCTCGCCCGGCACGATGTGCAGCCGCACCGGCAGGCGCTGCACGATCTTGACCCAGTTGCCGGTGGCGTTCTGCGGCGGCAGGATCGAGAATTCCGAGCCGGTGCCGATGCCGATGCTGGTCACGCTGGCATGCCAGACGCGGCCGGGATAGGTGTCGACCGTCACCGTCGCTGCGTCGCCGGGCTTCATATAGGTGAGTTCGGTCTCCCTGAAGTTGGCCTCGATATAGAGCGAGCCGCTCTCCACCAGGCTGCACATGGCCTGGCCGACGCTGACCCATTGCCCGGGGCGCGGATCGAGATTGGCGACGACGCCGTCGGCCGGCGCCAGGATGCGGGTGTGGCGCAGGTCGAGCGCCGCCTGGTCGCGCGCGGCGATCGCCTGCAGCACGCGCGGATGCTGGTCGACCGGCAGATCCGGCGTGCCGCCGAGGTTGGCGAGCGCCTGGGTGAGGTCGTGCTGCATCGCCGCCATCTGCTGGCGCGCCACCTCGGCGCTGCGCTGCGCCTCGTCGACCTTCGCTTCCGAACTGACGTTCTGCGCTGCCAGCCGCTTCTGCCGCTCGTATTCGCGCTGGAGATAATCGGCGGAGGCCGTCCCGGCGCGGAGCACCGCCTCCTTTTGCCGGTAGGCGGCGCGCATCGCCTGAACCTCGTCGCGCGAGGCGGCGAGCACGCCTTCGGCGCGCGCCAACGCGATGCGATAAGGCTCGTCATCGAGCGAGAACAGCAGCTCGCCCTGCTTCACCGGCTGGTTCTCGTCGACCCGCTGCTCCTTGACCCGCCCCGCAACGTCGCTGCTGATCAGCACCTTGTTGTAGCGGACATAGGCGTCGTCGGTGGAGACGTAGCGCCCGCCCGTGAGATAGAGATAGGCCGCCCCCGCGATCAGCGCCAACGGTCCGAGGGCCAGCAGAGTCGGCCGCAGCCGGCGCTTGAGGGCGACGCCTGCCCTGCCGGCGCGCGCGCCGTTGTCCCTAGGCATAGTCGGCGGCTTTTTTCTTTGCCGCGCCC
>JASHRZ010000490.1 GCA_030037055.1 Alphaproteobacteria bacterium | reverse complement strand
GTGCGCGTCGGCGGCGACAAGATGGACGAGGCCATCATCGCCTATATCCGCCGCAACCATAACCTCCTGGTGGGCGAAAGCAGCGCCGAGCGGATCAAGAAGGAGATCGGCTCCGCCTGCATGCCGGAGGACGGCGAAGGCCGCGTGATGGAGATCAAGGGCCGCGACCTCATGAACGGCGTGCCCAAGGAGATCGTGATCAGCGAGCGGCAGATCGCCGAGAGCCTGGCCGAGCCGGTGGGCGCCATCGTCGAGGCGGTGAAGGTGGCCCTGGAGCACACCGCCCCGGAGCTGGCTGCCGACATCGTCGACAAAGGCATCGTGCTCACGGGCGGCGGGGCCCTCCTGGGGAACCTGGACTATGTCCTGCGGCACGCCACGGGGCTCCCCGTGTCGATCGCCGACGACCCCCTGTCCTGCGTGGCGCTCGGCACCGGCCGCGCACTCGAGGAAATGAAAACGCTAAAAAACGTGCTAATCAGCATGTACTAAGCGGTCGTTTCCATGTGAAACTTAACATATTGACAAGGTTTAGCGGAGCCGGCGGGGCGGGGCCGGCCGGTCGGAGCAGGCAGGTTGAGGGAACGTTCGGGAGCGGTTGACAGGCTGGCAGCGCCGGTCAGAGCGGTGGCCCAACGGGTCCTCGTTCCGTTCCTTGTCCTTCTGTCCATGATGTTCATCGTGCTCGGCAAGGCCGACGTGCTGCTGTTCGATCGCTTGCGCGTCCTGATCGCCGACGCCGCGGCGCCGGTGTTGCAGGCGATCGCGCAGCCGGTGGCGACCGTCGCCTCGGGCGTGCGCCATGTCGAGGGCATGTTCGATCTCTATCGCGAGAACGAAAGGCTGCGCGAGGAGAACGCCCGGCTGCTGCAGTGGCAGGACCTGGCGCGGCGTCTGCAGACCGAGAACGCCGAGCTCAGGGATTTGACGAAATATAAGCCCGAGGGCGCGTCGCGCTACATCTCGGCGCAGGTCATCGCCAATTCGGGCGGCGCCTTTGCCCGCAACGTGCTGGTGAGCGCCGGCGCCCGCGAGGGCGTGACGCGCGGCCAGGCGGCGGTGACGGGCGAGGGGCTGGTGGGCCGCGTCGCCGAGGTGGGCAACCGCGCCGCGCGCATCCTGCTGCTGACCGACCTCAACTCGCACATCCCGGTCATGCTCGAAGCCTCGCGCGAGCGCGCGGTGATGGCGGGCGACAACTCCGATCAGCCGCGCCTCCTCTATCTCCCCGTCAACGTCACGGCGAAGCTGGGCGAGCGGATCGTCACCGCCGGTTCCGGCGGCGTCTTCCCGCCGGGCGTGCCGGTGGGCATTGTCGCCTCGGTCGACGGCGGTATCGTCCGCGTCGAGCCTTATGCCGAGCTGTCGCGACTTGAATATGTCCGCATCGTCGATTTCGGCTTGGAGGGCGTGCTGCCGCAAAACGCGATGCCGCTGCCCAAGCCGACACGGGGCGCGAGGGTCGTCGATCCCGACGCGGCGCGCTGAGGCCGCCATGCGCATGGTGCTGTTCCAGCGCGAGGCGAGCGGATTTCCCAACAAGCTCGTCCCGTTCCTGACGACCCTGCTCTTCGTTCTCATCTCGGTCGTGCCGCTGCACATCCCGGGCTTTGCCGTGGTGACGCCGGCTTTCGCGCTGATGGCGGTCTATCACTGGACGATCTACCGGCCGGACCTGCTGCCGCCGGCCACCGTCTTCACCGCGGGATTGCTGCTCGACCTCCTGAACGGCACGCCCTATGTCGGCACTTCGGCGCTGTCGCTGCTGCTGACGCGCTCGGTGCTGATGGGGCAACGGCGCTTCTTCATCAACCGCCTGTTTCCGGTGCTCTGGGCCGGCTTCCTCGGCACCGCCGCCGCGGTCGTCGCCTTCGAATGGGCGCTGGTCAGCGCGCTGCACGGCGCGCTGCTCGGCGTGCGCCCCTTCGTCTTCGAGGCGGCGCTGACGGTGGCGAGCTTCCCCGTCGGCAGCTACGTCCTGGCGCGCGCGCAGCGGGCCTTCCTGATGCGCGTGTGATCGGCGATGCAGCGCGAGAACAACCGCGCCAAGCTGCTCACCCGCCGCGCCGTGCTGCTCGGCGGAGCGCAGGCAGCGCTGCTCGCGACGCTCGCCGCGCGCATGTATTACCTGCAGGTCATGCAGGCCGATCGTTACGTCATGCTGGCCGACGAGAACCGCATCAGCATCCGCCTGGTGGCGCCGCCGCGCGGCCGCATCGTCGACCGCTTCGGCGTGCCGCTGGCGGACAACCAGCCGACCTACCGCATGGTGCTGGTGGCGGAGCAGGCCGGCGACATCGACTCGACGCTCAACGCCGTCGCCACGCTCATCCCGGTCAGCGACGCCGACCGCCGCCGCGTCCTGCGCGACGTCCAGCGCAAGCACCGCTTCGTGCCGGTGACCATCCGCGAGAATCTGAGCTGGGAAGAGATGGCACGCATCGAGGTCAACACGCTGGAGCTGCCGGGCGTCTCGATCGAGCAGGGTCTGACGCGCTATTACCCCTTCGGCGAGGGCGCCTCGCACGTCCTAGGCTATGTCGGCGCCGTCTCCGAGGAGGAGCTGAAGCAGATCGGGGACGACCCGCTGCTGGAGCTGCCGGGCTTCCGCATCGGCAAGAACGGCATCGAGAAGGCCTACGATCTGGAGCTGCGCGGCAGCGCCGGCACCAGCCAGGTCGAGGTCAACGCCTTCGGCCGCGTCGTGCGCGAGCTGACGCGCGAGGAGGGCATCGCCGGCCAGGAGATCGTGCTCACGCTCGACGTGGCGCTGCAGGATCTGGCGGCGCGCAAATGCCAGGCGGAGCAGAGCGCCTCCTGCGTGGTGATGGATGCCTGGACCGGCGAGATCCTGGCGCTCGCGTCGATGCCGGGATACGACCCCAGCAACTTCGCCGCGCTCTACGACACCATGAAGGACGATCCGCGCCATCCGCTCAGCGACAAGGCGATCAGCGGCGCCTACGCGCCCGGCTCGACCTTCAAGCCCATCGTGGCATTG
>JASHRZ010000489.1 GCA_030037055.1 Alphaproteobacteria bacterium | reverse complement strand
GCCTATGTCGTCGACACCTGCTATCACGAACAGAACGCAGCACGCATCATCGAGCTGGCTCGCAACGCCGATACCCTTTTCATCGAAGCGGTCTTTCTCGACGAGGACAAGGAGATCGCGGCGCGCAAGCGTCACTTGACGGCCGCTCAAGCCGGATCCCTGGCGCGCCGGGCAGGCGTGAAGCGGCTTGTCCCCTTCCATTTCTCGCCGCGCTACCTCGACCGGGAAGACCGTCTGCGAGGGGAAGCAGAGGATGCCTTCGGCAGCGCCGTCGATGCCCAGGGCGGGACCGATGCCGGCAGGGAGGGCGGCCGGATGACGCCATTGACATAGCGCAATGCCGGAAGAGAGACGCCGCCCTAGCGTGCAGACGACCCTGAGGCGAGCCTGCGGCGATCCTGGCCGCGGTTCGCTGGTTGCGCGGCGGCCCGAATCCGCGCCGGCCAGTCCCGAGTGGGAGCGCTCGCCATGAAGCATCTGGTCGTCATCTGCCATCCGAGACGCAAGAGCTTCACGCAGACGATCGGGCGCAGCTACGCGCAGGCGGTCGAAGCCCTGGGCAACGAGGTGGTCGTCCGCGATCTCTACCGCCTCCGCTTTGATCCCGTCCTCGGCGAAAGCGAGTTGTTGGATGCCGAAAAGCGGCATGTTCCAAGCGCCGTGCGCCGCGAACAGCGCCACCTCGCCGAAGCCGGCGCGGTCGCATTCTTCTATCCGCTCTGGTGGGCGTTCATGCCGGCGATGATGAAAGGATATATTGACCGCGTTCTCGCTTCCGGGTTCGCCTACGACATCCGTGATGACGAGATGGTGCCGCGTCTCTCCGGCAAGAAGGCGCTCATCTTCACGAGCTCGGGCGCCGACATGGCCTATCTGCGGCGCAGCAAGCAATGGAGCTCGATGCGCCTCTTGGAAGAGGACAATATCCTGTCGCTCTGCGGCATCGAGCTGATCGAGCATCTGCATTTCGCCTCGGTTCTGCCGGATTTGCCCAAACGATCGCTCGACAAGCATCTCGCGATCGTTGCGGGGGCGGTGGAGAAGCATTGGGGCAAGGCGCCGGTGGCACAAGGATGACGGGGATGCCGGAAAACCCGACGGCGGCGCTCACCCGATTGCCGACCATCCGCAAGCCGCGATCCGGTTGGGCAGTTGCGCCGAACCTGACGGATTATGAGGCCGCGCGCGCCGGCTTCCGCTGGGAGGATGCGCGGCGAGAGCTCGACTTCCTGCCGGGCGGTCGCGGCCTCAACATCGCTTATGAGGCGGTCGACCGGCATGTGCGGGCCGGGCGCGGCGGCAGGCTCGCCTTGCGCTGGCTCGGCAAGAACGGCGAGCGACGCGAGCTCGACTACGCCGGGCTCGGCGAGGCGAGCAATCGGTTCGCCAATCTTCTCGGGCGCCTGGGCCTTCGCCCGGGCGATCGCGTCTTCGCGCTGCTCGGCCGCGTGCCGGAGCTCTATATCGCCGCGCTCGGCAGCTTCAAGGCGGGATGCGTATTCTCGCCGCTGTTCTCGGCTTTCGGTCCGGAGCCCGTGCGCGCCCGGCTGGCGCTCGGCGACGCCCGGGCGCTGGTGACGAGCGCGACCCTCTATCAGCGCAAGATCGCCGCCTTTCGCGAGTCGCTTCCGGGATTGATCCAGATCCTGCTCGCTCCTGAAGCGGACGCGCCGGCGACACCGCCGGGGACGCTGGACTTGTCGAGCGCGTTGGCCGCCTGCCCGGCGAGGTTCGAAATCCCGCCGACCGATCCCGAGCAGCCGGCGCTTCTCCATTTCACCAGCGGCACCACCGGCCGGCCCAAAGGGGCGCTCCACGTGCACGCTGCGGTCATCGCCCATCACGTCACGGGCAAGCTGGCGCTGGACCTGCACCCGGAAGATATCTTCTGGTGCACCGCCGATCCCGGCTGGGTTACCGGCACTTCCTACGGGCTGATCGCGCCGTTGACCAACGGCGTGAGCATGGTCGTTGACGAGGCCGAGTTCGATATCGAGCGCTGGTACCGCATCCTCGCGGAAGAACGCGTCAGCGTCTGGTACACGGCGCCGACGGCCGTGCGCATGATGATCCGCGCCGGCGAGGACGTCGCGCGCCGTTATGACCTCTCGGCGCTCCGCTTCATGGCGAGCGTTGGCGAGCCGCTCAACCCCGAAGCCGTCGAATGGGGGCGGATGGCGCTTGGCCGTCCCTTCCACGACAACTGGTGGCAAACCGAGACCGGCGGCATCATGATCGCCAATTTCGCGGCCATGGACATCAAGCCCGGGTCCATGGGCAAGCCGATGCCCGGCATCGAGGCCGCGATCGTCCGTCGCGTGAAGGATGGGGGCGTCGAGGTCGTGGACGCGCCTGAAGAGCAGGGCGAGTTGGCGTTGAAGCGGGGCTGGCCTTCCATGTTCCGCGCCTACATCAACGAGCCCGAGCGCTACGCGAACTGCTTCAGCGGCGGCTGGTACCTGACCGGCGATCTCGCGCGGCGCGATGCCGACGGCTATTACTGGTTCGTCGGCCGCTCGGACGATGTGATCAAGACCTCCGGCCATCTGGTCGGCCCGTTCGAGGTCGAGAGCGTGCTGATGGAGCACAAAGCGGTCGCCGAGGCGGCGGTGATCGGCAAGCCCGATCCGGTCGCGCTCGAAGTGATCAAGGCCTTCGTCACGCTCAAATCCGGCCATGCCGCGAGCGAGCAGTTGAAGCGCGACATCCTGGCGCACGCCCGCAGGCGGCTTGGCGCGGTCGTCGCTCCGAAGGAACTTGATTTCACGCCGAACCTCCCCAAGACCCGCTCCGGCAAGATCATGCGGCGCCTGCTGAAGGCGCGCGAGCTCGGACTGCCGGAGGGTGACACCTCAGCCTTGGAACAAGCCCAATGACCGAGCACGCGGCGAAAACGCATCTCGATCGCGACCACCTTCTCCTCTTGCTGCGGGAGATGTTGCGCATCCGCCGCTTCGAGGAGCGTTGCGTCGAGCTCTATTCCGCCACGAAGATCCGCGGCTTCCTGCATCTCTATATCGGCGAGGAGGCGAATGCCGTCGGCGTCATGCAGGCCCTTGAGCCGGCGGACGCCGTGGTCACCACCTATCGCGAGCACGGTCATGCGCTCGCGCGCGGCATTGCGGCGCGGCCGCTGATGGCGGAGATGTACGGCAAGCGCGAGGGGACCAGCCGCGGCCGCGGCGGCTCGATGCATGTGTTCGACAAGGCAACGCGCTTTTATGGCGGAAATGCCATCGTCGCCGGCGGATTGCCGCTTGCCGTCGGCCTCGCGCTGGTCGACAAGCTGCGCGGCGAAAAGCATGCCACCGCCTGTTTTTTCGGTGACGGCGCCGCATCCGAGGGCATGTTCCACGAATGCCTGAATCTGGCCGCGCTCTGGAAGCTGCCCGTGCTGTTCATCTGCGAGAACAACCGCTACGCCATGGGTACGGCTCTCGAGCGCGCCCAATCGCAAATCGATCTGGCCAAGCACGCGGAGAGCTATGCCATGCGGGCCGAAGCGGTTGACGGCATGGATGTCGTGGCGGTCGAGGTCGCGGCGCGGCGGGCTGCGGCCGTCGTGCGCGAGACCGGCGCACCGTACTTCTTGGAGAACCGCACCTATCGCTTCCGCGCCCATTCCATGTACGACCCCGAGCTCTACCGCAGCAAAGCCGAGGTCGAGGAATGGAAGAAGAAGGATCCGATCGTGCAGCTTCAGGGTTGGATGACGAGCGCCGGTTTCCTGCACCCCGACGATTTGCAACGCATCGAAGCGGCGATTGCGGCCGAGATCGACGATGCCGTCGCCTTCGCCGAAGCCGGCCGTTGGGAGCCGGTCGAGGACCTCTGCAAGGATGTCATGACGCCCAGAGGCGCAGCGCAGAACGAGGCCGCGGCATGACGGCAACGACCTACCGCGAGGCCGTCAGATCCGCGCTTCGCGAGGCGCTTCAGCGCGACAGTCGCGTTTTTCTCATGGGAGAGGACATCGGACGCTACGGCGGCAGCTATGCCTGCACCAAGGGACTGCTGGAGGAATTTGGTCCCGACCGCATCCGAGACACGCCGCTGTCCGAGGCGGCGTTCGTCGGCGCGGGCATCGGCGCCGCGCTCGGGGGCATGCGGCCGATCGTCGAGATCATGACGGTGAACTTCAGCCTGCTCGCGCTCGACCAGATCGTCAACAATGCAGCGACCATCCGGCACATGTCCGGCGGCCAGTTCAGCATTCCGTTGGTCATCCGCATGGCGACCGGTGCGGGCCGACAAGTCGCCGCGCAGCACTCCCATAGCTTCGAATGCTG
>JASHRZ010000045.1 GCA_030037055.1 Alphaproteobacteria bacterium | reverse complement strand
GAGATCACGGAGAAGCAAAGAACGGCGCGTGCCTGCGCGAAGCCGAAGCGGCTTCGGCGAAGGCAGGGCGCGCCCGCCAACCTGTTCGATTGCTTTGCGATCGAACCCAATCGGGGCCGACCACAAAGCGGTCGGCCGGGTTGGCTTCTTCTCCGTGTCCTCTGTGCCGGAGCATATGCGATTGCCCTGCCTCACGGCGGGAGCGGCATCGGTCCGCCGAAGATTCCGACTGAACGGCACACCTTCTAAAACACGCGTAAAATCCGCGACGATTGGGCTCGCTTTGCGGGCGGCCTCGCCCCAGATTCACTGCCATGGGCGATCCGATCTCCATCGCCGTCTCCGGCTTGAACGCGGCGAGCCTGCGGCTCGAGGCGGCCGCCAGCAATATCGCCAACAGCCAGGACACGGCGCCGTTGACGCCGCAGCCCGGCGATCCCCAGCCCTACCAGCCGATCGACGTGACGCAGACCGCCACGCCCGGCGGCGGCACCCAGGCGGCGGATCAGCCGGTGACGCCGCCAAGCAACGCAATCTTCGATCCCGGCTCGCCCTTTGCCGACAGCAACGGCAACGTCGCCTCGCCCAACGTCGATCTGGCGCAGCAGCTGGTCAATCTTGACATCGGCAGCATCTCCTACGACGCCAATCTCAAGGTGATCCGGACGGCGCAGCAGATGCAGGGCTATCTCCTCAACATCTTCTCCTGACCTCGCCGGCCGCGCCTATTCTTCCGGCGGCAGCACGCTCTCGTGCCAGTGGCTGATGAGCCGCTGCGACAGCCAGCTCAGCACTGCAAAGATCGCTATGCCTGTCGCCGCCAGCAACAGCAGGGCGGCGAAGAGGCGCGGCATCTGTAGCCTGTAGCCCGCCTCCAGAATGCGCGAGGCCAGCCCGGTATCGGTGCCGCCGGTGCCGGCGACGAATTCCGCCACCACCGCGCCGATGAGGGCGAGGCCGCCGCTGATGCGCAGACCCGTAAGGAAATAAGGCAGCGCGGTTGGCAGACGCAGGTAGCGCAGCATCTGCCAGCGCGAGGCGCCGTAGAGCCGGAAGAGATCGACCAGGTTGCGATCGGCGCTGTTGAGGCCGAGGCTGGTGTTGGCGACGATCGGAAAGAAGGCGACGATCCAGGCGCAGACCAGCAGCGACAGGAACACGCGATCCTTGAGCCAGATGATGATGAGCGGAGCGATGGCGACGATCGGCGTCACCTGCAGGATCACCGCATAGGGGAAAAGGCTGAGCTCCAGCAGGCGCGACTGGGTGAAGAGGATGGCCAGCGCGCCGCCCAGGACGACCGCGGCCGCAAGCGCCGCGAGCGTGATGCGCAAGGTCACGAGCAGCGAGCCGAGCAGGCTCGGCCCGTCGCGCCAAAGTGTCTCGGCGACGAGCAGCGGGCCGGGCAGCACATAGGACGGCATCCGCTCGAGCCTGACGAGGAGATCCCAACCCAGGACGAAGAGAAGGCCGACGGCGAGCGGGGCGGCGATCCTGGCGACGCGCGCGTTCATGCCATCGCCTCGCTCAATAGGCCAGAAATGCGCCGGCATTGCTCGGTGTAATGTGGCGCGGTGCGCAGCGCGCCGTCGCGCGGATAGGGCAGATCGATCGGCAGATCCGCGAGTATCCGTCCGGGGCGCGGCGTCATCACCAGAATGCGGCTCGACAGAAACACGGATTCGAAGACGCTGTGGGTGACGAAGACCACGGTCCAATGATGCCGTTGCCAGAGGCGCAGCAGATCCTCGTTGAGCCTGAAGCGCGTGAACTCGTCGAGCGCGGCGAAGGGCTCATCGAGCAGCAGCAGCAGCGGCTCGGTGACCAGCGCCCGCGCGATCGATACGCGCATGCGCATGCCGCCCGAGAGTTCGCGCGGATAGGCCTGCTCGAAGCCGGCGAGACCGAGCGAGGCGAGCGTCTCGGCAATGCGCGCCGCCACCGCGTCTCGCCGCTTCCCGGCGAGCCGCAGCGGCAGGTAGACGTTCTGCCAGACGGTGGCCCAGGGCATGAGCGTCGCCTCCTGGAAGACGAAGCCGAGACGTCCGGAGAGATCGCTCGCGCCACGGACGAGGCGGCCGGAGGTGGGCGGAATGAGTCCCGCGATGATGCGCAGCAGCGTGCTCTTGCCGCAGCCGGAGGGGCCGAGCAGGCTCACGAAGCCGCCGGCGGGGATTGCGAGATCGATGCCGGCCAGCGCCTCGACGCCGCTGCGGAAGCGCTTGCCCACGCCGTCGAGCGCGATGATGGGCGCGTCGCCTCGGCCCCCTGCCATCGCGAGCCTATTTCTTGAGGTTCATGCCGACGCGCTTGCCGATGAAGCGCAGCGTATAGGCTTGGCGGTAGTCCAGCGTCTTGGGATAGAGGCCCTGCTCCGCCACGATCTTGAAGAAATCCTCCCAGCGCGCATCGCTCATCGTGCCGATGCCGTTCTTCTCGGCCTCGCCGCTGTCGACGATGCCGTATTGCTTGAGGCGGGCGATGGCATAGGCGAGCAGCGCGTCCGTCATTTCCGGATTGTCCTTCTTGATGAGCGCGTTCGCCGGCGCGGGATCGCCATAGAGGTAGCTGTACCATCCCTCGATGCTGGCGTCGACGAAGCGCTGCACCAGATCGGGCTTCTGCTCGACCAGTTTGCGCGAGGTCTGGATGAGCGAGGCGTAGCTGGCATAGCCGGCATCGGCGAGGAGAAAGACGAGCGGCTGCTCGCCCTGCTGCTCGATGAGGAAAGGCTCGCTGGTGAGGTAGCCTTGCTGCACTGCCTGCTTGTCGACGAGGAACGGGGCGACATTGAAAGTGTAGGGACGGATCTGGTCGTCGCTGTAGCCGAACTTGGCCTTGAGGAAGAGCCACCACCCGACGCGCGAGTCGGCGCTGATCATGATCGGCTTGCCCTTGAGCGCGGCGAGGCTGTCATTGCCGACGCCGCGATGGGCGATGAGCACCGAGGGGTCCTTTTGGAACATCGCCGCCACCGCCAGCATGGGGATGTTCGCGTTGACGAAATTGAGCGCGATGAAGGAATTGGGCGCCTCGTTGAAATCGAGCAGGCCGGCCGCCAGCAGCTCCGCGTGGTTCACCTGCGGTCCGCCCTGGCGCAGCGTCACCTCGATGCCGTGCCGGCGATAGATCCCCGTGGCGATCGCCTGGTAGTAGCCGCCATGCTCCGCCTCGGCTTTCCAATCGGTGCCGAAAGTGACCCTGTCCTGAGCCGGCGCCGGCGCGATAATCGCGACGACTGTGCACACCGTGACCGCGATGCGGCAGAGCATCCCTTCCCCCAGCCGGTTCCTCGGCTCTTCTAGCGCAGCTTGCCCGCGGGAGGAAACTCCGTCCGCCGTGTCGATGAAGTTGACCCTCGCCTCACGCGCGCGGGCGACAATGCGCTCGGCGGCATCCGCTTCGCGGCGCCGCCGACCATCATCGTGCCCGGACAAAGTTCGAGAGCTTGAGACCGCCGCGGTCGAGGCTGCCGCATTCCTTTTTTTCCCGCGCGCGCCGCCGGCGCGCGGCCATGTCAGGCGCACCGAAACGGTGCTTGAGCATGAGTGATTGCGGCCATGTTCGGCACCTGCAACGCGCCGTTGTTTGCCACGGCCGGTCGTCCGTCCTATTGTTATGGGAAACGCTCGCGGCTCCTGGGGAAACGCCTGTCGATGAGACGGAGAAGGCAACGCAGCATCATCGCCGCTTGGCTCGGGCTGGCCGCATTTGCCATCCAGGCGGTGCTGCCGCTTTTCGTTGCGGTCGAGATTTCGCTCGCTGCCCGCGCCGGCGAGCGCAGTGTCTTCGCACTCTGCCAATACGGCCACATCC
>JASHRZ010000488.1 GCA_030037055.1 Alphaproteobacteria bacterium | reverse complement strand
GCGGCGAGGCGGCCGGCCCGCGCGAGCTCGGCATCGATCCCCAGACCAACCTGCCGGTCAGCCTGCGCAAAGGGCCTTACGGTTATTACGTCCAGCTCGGCCGCGGCGACGAGGGCGAGAAGCCCAAACGTGTCGCCTTGCCGAAGGGCGTCGCACCGGCCGAGATCGCGCTTGACCGGGCGCTCAAACTGCTGTCGCTACCGCGCGAGATCGGGATTCACCCCGCCGACGGCAAGAAGATCATCGCCGGCATCGGCCGCTTCGGCCCCTATATCAAGCATGGCGACGAGTTCCGCTCGCTGCGCGGCGACGACGACGTGCTGACCATCGGCATCAACCGCGCCGTGGCGCTGCTCGCCGAGCCGAAGAAGGGCGGCGGAAGGCGCGGCCCGAGGCCGCTGCGCGTGCTCGGCAACCATCCCGGCGACGGCGCGCCGGTCAACCTCTTCAGTGGCCGCTACGGCCCCTATGTCAGTCACGGCGGCGTCAACGCCACCGTGCCACGCGATATCGAGCCCGAGAGCGTGACGCTCGAGCAGGCGATCGAGCTCCTCGGCGCGCGCAGCAAGAGCAAGGCCAAGGCGAAGCCTGCCGGCGGGCCCGAGAACACCGACCCGGCGCCGGCGGCGAAAAGCGCCAAGAAAGGATCATCAAGCCGTGCCAAGGCGGCCGCCCGGAAGAAAGGGCGCGCGAACCAGACATCCGAAGCCGCGGAGTGACGGCTCCGCCTGCCCCGGCCGCCGCGCGCTCGGGCGCCTGCCGACGCGCGAGGAAATCCTCGATTTCATCGCCACCAGCCCGGACCCGGTCGCTAGGCGCGACATCCTGCGCGCCTTCAAGGTGCCGCCGGCGCTGCGCGTCCAGTTCAAGGCGCTGATCAAGGACGTCGAGCGCGGTGGCGGGGTCGAGCGCGGCCCAAAGCGGCGTCTGGCCGCCATCGAGGGCCTGCCCGAGATCGGCATCATCGAAATCACCGGCGTCGACATCGACGGCGAGATGCTCGCCCGCCCGCTGGCTTGGCGCGAGCGCGAGGGCGCACCTACCATCTATGTCATGGCCGAGCGCGGCGCGCCGGCGCTGGGGGTGGGCGAGCGCGCCGTCGTGCGCTTCGCACAGCTCGATCGGGGTCGCTATGAAGCGCGCATCATCCGCGCGTTGGGCGGCGCGCCCGACCGCGTGCTCGGCGTGTTCCGCCGCGACCATCGGGGCGGCCGGCTCGAACCCACCGACCGCAAGCTCCGCACCGAGTTCCACATCGCCGAGGCCGACGCCGCCGGCGCCGTCGAGGGCGAGATCGTGCTCGCCGAGGTGCTGCCCTCGCGCCGCCTCGGCCTGCCGCAGGCGCGCATCGTCGAGCGCGTCGGCGACAGCGCCGATCCCCGTTCCTTCAGCCTCATCGCCATCCATGCTCACGGCATTCCCACCGCCTTCTCCGCCGAAGCGGTGCAGCTCGCGGCGAAGGCGCAGCCGGTGGCGCTGGGGGCGCGCACCGATCTCACCGACATCCCTCTGGTCACCATCGACGGCGCCGACGCGCGCGATTTCGACGATGCGGTCTGGGCGGCGCCGCATGAAGGCGGCTGGCATGCGCTCGTCGCCATCGCCGACGTCGCCTGGTACGTCCGTCCCGGCGACGCGCTCGACCGCGCCGCGCGCGAGCGCGGCAACTCCGTCTATTTTCCCGACCGGGTCGTGCCGATGCTGCCCGAGGCCCTCTCCAACGAGCTCTGCTCGCTGAAGCCGGGAGTCGAGCGCGCCTGCATGGCGGTCCATCTCTGGCTCGACGGCGAGGGCCGGGTCCATCGCCACCGATTCGTGCGCGCTCTGATGCGCTCGGCGGCACGGCTCACCTATGAGGAAGTGCAGGCGGCGATCGACGGGCGGCCCAACGAGGCGACGCGGCCACTCGTCGAGAAGGTGCTGCAGCCGCTTTACGGCGCCTGGCGTGCCTTCGACCGGGCGCGCCATAAGCGCGGCACGCTCGATCTCGACCTGCCGGAGCGGCGCGTCCTGCTCGACCCCAGCGGCCGGGTGGCGCGCATCGAGCCGCGCCGACGCCTCGACAGCCATCGCCTGATCGAGGAGTTCATGATCGCCGCCAATGTCGCGGCGGCCGAGGAGCTGGAGCGGCTGAAGCAGTCCTGCATGTACCGTGTCCACGACCAGCCCGACCCGGCCAAGCTCGCCGCGCTCAGCACCTTCCTCGACGGCATCGGCATCCACGGACTGACGCTCGCCAGGGGCCAGAGCGTGCGCCCGCGCCATTTTAGCGAGATCCTGCGCCGCGCGACCGGCACCCCCTATGCCTCCCTCGTCAACGAGCTGGTGCTGCGCAGCCAGGCCCAGGCGGTCTACAGTCCGATCAATCTCGGCCATTTCGGCTTGGCGCTCAAGCGCTACGCGCATTTCACCTCGCCCATCCGCCGCTATGCCGACCTGCTGGTGCACCGCGCGCTGATCGCCGGGCATGATTTCGGCCCTGGCGCCTTGCCCGCGGCCGAGGAGGCGACATTCACCGCGACCGGGGAGCACATCTCGATGACCGAGCGGCGCGCCGCTGCCGCCGAGCGCAGCGCCGTCGACCGCTACACCGCGGCCTTTCTCGCCGAACGCGTCGGCGCCAGCTTCGCCGGCAGGGTGAGCGGCGTCACCCGCGCCGGACTCTTCATCACGCTTACCGAAACCGGCGCCGACGGGCTCATCCCCATCCGCACGCTGCCCGACGATTATTACGATCACGACGAGACGCATCACCGCCTGGTCGGCCGCCGCTGGGGCCGCATCTATACGCTCGGCGACGAGGTCGGCGTGCGCCTGGCCGAGGCCAATGCGGTGACCGGCAGCCTGCTGTTCGCCCTCATCGAAGCGGCCGAAAGCCGCCCGCATGGGCCGGGCCGAGCGCGGCGCGGCCACGCCTCAACTCGTCGTTAACCCACTTATGCAGGAATAGCTTAGCTGGCCGACCCAGCCGGAAATCCGCTTGCCAGAGTCGCGAATGCCACGCAACAATGATTCGCTTGTATCCAAGCACGCCTGCTGTCGGCCGCATCGGACTTTGCCGGGAGCGATTTTCCGTCTTGCGATGAGCAGCTGCCGCAAAGCCCGTTACCGCCGGCGCCTGATCGCAAGCCTGGGGCTGCTGGCGCTTGCCGGCTGCGGCGCGGCGCCGAGCGCGCCAGCGGCCGACGACCCTCAGACGAAGCTGCTTGAGGAAGCCTATAGCGGCATCGCCAAATATTATATCGAGCCCGTGACCCCGGGCGCGCTGGCGCTCGCGGGGCTGCGCAGCCTGGCCAAGATCGACCCCACCGTTTCGGTCGAGCAGCGAGGCGACCAGTTGGTGCTGCGGCAGGGCGGGCATACCTCACGCTTCGCCGCGCCGGCAAGCTCGGACGCGGAGGCCTGGGCGGCGTTGACCGACCAGGTCGCCGGCGCGGCCCGCGCGCAGTCGTCGGAGCTGGCGGGGCTCTCGGCTGACGGGCTCGAGCAGACCCTGCTCGCGGGCAGCATGACGCTGCTCGACCGCTTCTCGCATTATTCGCCGCCAGCGCTGGCCCAGGAACGCCGCGCCGCTCGCGACGGCTTCGGCGGCATCGGCATCACGCTCAACGCGGAGGGCGCCGACGTCCGGATCGTCGAGGTCCAGCCGGAGACGCCTGCCGCCTCGGCCGGTTTGCGGGTCAATGACCGCATCCTGGCGATAGACGGCACGGAGATCACGTCGCTCGCCCGCGAGGATGTGGTGCATCGCCTGCGCGGTCCAGCCGACAGCGTCGTGGCGCTTGACGTCGCGCGCGGCGGCGGCAACGACCGCATCGCCTTTTCAATGCGCCGCGCGCTTATCGTGCCGCCCAGCGTCGTCCTGACCGAGGAGCACGGCATCGCCCTGCTGCGCGTCACCAGCTTCAACCAGCAGACCGGGGACAGCCTGGCAGAGCTGCTGCACCAGGCGCATCGCGATCTCGGCGGCGCGCTGCGCGGCATCGTCCTCGACCTGCGCGGCAATCCCGGCGGGCTGCTCGACCAGTCGGTCGAGGTGGCAAGCCAGTTCCTCGACGGGCAGGCCGTCACCTCTACCGTCGGCCGCGTGCCCGAGAGCATTCAGTACTTCACCGCGCCCCATCGCGATGT
>JASHRZ010000487.1 GCA_030037055.1 Alphaproteobacteria bacterium | reverse complement strand
GAGTTCTGCTATTCCTATCGTCGTCCCGATGGCAGGGAGCAGTTCTCGTCGCCGAGCGGGGCGCCGGTCCACGACCACCTCGGCCAGTTCGCAGGCTATCGCGGCCCCAGCAGCGAGATCACCCGCAACGTGCTGGCTCAACGCTCGCTACAGCAGGCCAGGGAGCGGGCGGAGACGGCCAACCGCGCGAAGTCGTGATTCCTCGCCAATATGAGCCATGAGCTGCGCACGCCGCTCAATGCCATCCTGGGCTTCGCCAGATCATCCGCGAGCGGCTGCTCGGACCGGCCGGCGATGCCGAATACGCCCAGGATATCCATAGTTTGGGCATGCATCTTCTCGGCATCGTCAACGACATTCTCGACCTGTCGAAGGTCGAGGCCGGGCGCCTCGAGTTGATCGAGGAGACCGTCGATGTCCAGAGCATCGTCAAGAGCGTCGTGCTGCTGCTGCGCGAGCGCGTCGCGACCACGGGGCTGACGCTCAAGGTCGAGCTGCCCGATGCGCTGTTGCTGCTGCGCGCCGACGAGCGCAAGTGCTGATGAACCTGCTGTCCAATACGGTGAAGTTCACCTCCGAGATCCTCGTCCGCGTCCGGGTCGAGAGCCAGCGTGGCGTCGTCATCGAGTCCGTGACAACGGTATCGGCATCGCGCCCGGCGATATCGCCCGGGCGCTGTCGCCCTTCGGCCAGATCGACAGCCGCCTGAGCCGCCGCTATGAGGGCACCGGCCTGGGCTTGGCGCTGGCGCGCGCTTTGACGGTGCTGCATGCCGGCGGATTCGAGCTCGAGAGCACCCCCGGTTAGGGCACCACGGTGCGCGTTAGGCTGCCCGCCGACCGTCTGGTCGAAGGCGACATGGCCGTTGGACCGCCGCCGAGGCGAGGATGAGGATAGCGTCGCACGGTCGTTTGCCCTAGACTGCCGGGCATTTGCGGTATGCAGCAAGCGGGCATGACATGAGCCGACCGATCCCCATCTTGGCCGCCTCCCTGCTCGCGGCGGCCTTCCTCGGGTCCGCCTCGGCAGCGCCGCGGAGCTACGAGTACCGCGTTATCCATCCCACTTATGGTGATATCGGCACCTACACCAATATGATCGAGCGCGTCGGCAGCGATACCGAGGTCACGAGCGATCTGCGGATCGCCGTCCGGATGCTGGGCATCGTCGTCTATCGCCAGGAGGCGCGGCGGAGCGAGCGCTGGCAGGGCCGAACACTCGTCGCTTTTGACAGCGTGACGGTCACCAATGGCGAGCGTCTCCAAGTGCATGGCGAGGCGCGCGACGGCGGCTTCGCCGTAACCACCCCGGCCGGCACCGTCATGGCGCCGGCCGGCGTCCACCCCTCCAACCCCTGGTCGGCGATGGTGCTCGACGCCGACTTCATGATGTCGACTCGCACCGGCCAAGTCCTGCCGGTGCATGTCAGCGGCGGCGATACGGAACCGATGGTGATCGCCGGCAGCACGCTGCAGCTTCATCGATATGAGATTGTCAGCGACAAGCGCCAATTCGTCTGGCTCGACGACAACGGCACGCCGGTCGCCTTCCGTACCGCCGAGAACGGCACGCCCATCGATTTCGTCCTGCGGCGCCGGCAGCAGTTTGCTGCCGACGGCCACGGCTGACCGGCTACAGCAGATCCCGCAGCATCGCCACCAACGGCTTATCCGCCGGCGGCATGGCGTATCCGTCGAGCTTCTGCGCGCTTACCCAGGCGAGGCTCTGGCCCTCTTGCGCCGCGACCGTGCCGCTCCAGCGGCGGCAGACATAGAGCGGCATCAGCAGATGGAAACGCTCGTAGCGGTGGGAGGCGAAGGTGAAGGGCGCGAGGCAAGCCTCGCTGACATCGATGCCGAGCTCCTCCTTAAGCTCGCGGATGAGCGCGGCCTCCGGCGTCTCGCCCGGCCGCACCTTGCCGCCGGGAAACTCCCAGAGCCCGGCCATTTGCCTGCCTTCCGGCCGTTGCGCCAGCAGCACGCGCCCGTCTGGGTCGATCAGCGCGGCGGCGACGACAAGGATGACCGGCGATTCAACTCCGGTAGCGGCCATTGATGTCGATATAGCGGTGCGTAAGATCGCAGGTCCACACCGTCCAGCGGCCTTTGCCGATACCCAGATCGAGCGCCATGTGGATATTGCGTCCGGCCATATGCTTGGCGACGGGCGCCTCGTCATAACCCGGCACCGGTCCCCCCTTCTCGGCAATGCGCACGCCGCCGATGCTGATGGCAAGGCGGTCGCGGTCGGCCTTCTCGCCGGCCTTGCCGACGGCCATGACCAGGCGGCCCCAATTGGCGTCGCCCGCCGCCAGCGCCGTCTTGACCAGGGGCGAGTTGCCGACGGCGAGCCCGACCCGTCGCGCCGCCCGCGGCGAGGCGGCGCCCGTCACCTCGATTGTGACAAATTTCTCCGCACCCTCGCCATCACGCACGATCTGCTGAGCGAGATCGATCATCACCTGATCGAGCGCGCGGCGGAAGTCCCTGAGCCGCGGATCGCCGGCGCGCGTCACCCGCCCGTGCCGGGCCTTGCCGGTCGCGACCAGCAGCACCGTGTCGCTGGTCGAAGTATCGCCGTCGACGGTGATCGAGTTGAAGGAGCGCTCGTTCGAGGCGTTGAGCAATTGCTGCAGCACCTTGGCCGGGATTGCCGCGTCGGTGAAGAGATAGGCGAGCATGGTCGCCATATCGGGCGCGACCATCCCGGACCCCTTGGCGAAGCCGTTGATCGTCACCGCGACGCCGTCGATCTCGGCGCGCGCGGTGACGAGCTTCGGGAAGGTGTCGGTCGTCATGATTGCCGTCGCCGCCGCCATCCAGCCGGTCTCGGACGCGGTCTTTGCCGCAACGGCGAGGCCGGCCATGATCTTCTCGCCGGGCGGCGGCTCGCCGATGACGCCGGTCGAAGCAATATAGACCTCGCGCGGGTGGCAAGCGGCGAGCGTTGCCATGTTTCGTGCCGTCTCTTCCACCACCTTCCGTCCGGCGCGACCGGTGAAGACGTTGGCGTTGCCGGAATTCACCACGATCGCCCGCGCCTTGCCGCGCGCCAGCGCGGCCCGGCACCAATCGATCGGCGCGCCGGCGGTGAGCGAGCGGGTGAAGACGCCGGCAACGCTCGTGCCGGGTTCGAGGAGCGCCACCATCAGGTCCGGGCGGCCCTGGTAGCGGATGCCGCAGCTCGCCGCGGCCAGCCGGACGCCCGCGATCGGCGGCAGGTCGGGCGGATGGGCGGGCGCGAGCGGCGAGAGCGCGGCCATGGAGGTTCCCGGCGGCAGGCGCCGCAGCTAGTCCTTCGGCTTGGTCGCGGGCGAGAGCACCGGCGCGTCGGGCGCTGGCGCCAGGCCCGGCGCACCTGGGCCCGACAGGTTGGGGGCCGGGGCCGTAGCCGGGGCGGGCCG
>JASHRZ010000486.1 GCA_030037055.1 Alphaproteobacteria bacterium | reverse complement strand
ACGCCTTCCGCGGCGCGCTGAAGCTTCGCCCCGATCTCGGCGGAGTGCATTTCCAGCTCGGCAACCTCCAGCGCCTGCTGGGCGACCCCGAAGCGGCCGTCGCCTCCTACCGCCGCGCCATCGCCATCAACCCCAGGGTGCCAGATCCTCATATCAATCTCGGCATCACGCTGCAGGAGATGATGGCTTACGAGCCCGCGCTCTTACGCGGCCCACTACAACCTCGGCGTGACGCTGGCGGCGCAGCGCCGCAATGCCGAGGCCATCGCTGCCTACCGCGGCGCCTTGGCAATCGATCCGCGCGCCGCCTCGGCCTGTCTCAATCTGGGATCGCTGCTGCAAAGCGAGGAGAACCTCGACGAAGCGGTCGCGTTCTACGAGCGCGCCGCCGCGGTCGCTCCGGGCCTGGCGCAAGCGCATGTCAATCTCGGCACGGCGCTCTATGCCAAAGGCGATGCGGCCGGCGGGGTGGCGGCGATGCGCCGGGCGCTCGCCCTCGACCGTGGCAATCCGCAGATCGAGGCGAACCTCGCGCAGATGCTGCGCCAGATCGGCGATGTCGCCGGCGCGGAGGCGGCCTTCCGCCGCGCGCTCGCGCTCGATCCCGCTCATGCCTTCGCCAAGGCGCATTTCTCGATCTTCCTGCAGCAGATCGGCAAGCGCGAGGAAGCGCGGGCGATGCTCGACTATGCGAGGCTGCTGCGGACGCGGCGGATGCCGCAGATCGAAGGCGGGCCGAGCCTCGCCGCATTCAACGCCGAGCTCGCCCAGTGCCTCTACGGGGACCCGACGCTGATGCCGGATCCGCCGGGCAAAGCGATCCGGCATGGCAGGCAGACGCTGGAGATCCTCGATAGCGACACGCCGCCGATCGTCGTGCTGCGCCGGTTCTTCGAAGCCGCGGTGGCGGATTATATCGAGACGGCGCTATCAGCGTCGGATACTCCCTTTGCGGTGCCGGCGCCGCCGAGCTGGCGGCTCGAAGGATGGGCGGTTATCCTGCGCTCCAGCGGCTACCAGCTTGCTCACTTCCATCAGGGCTCGCGGGTGAGCGGCGTCTACTACGTACAGGTGCCTGAGACGGTAAGGGCAGCACGCGGCGGCGAAGCGGGCTTCATCAAGTTCGGCGAACCGCTGGCCGAGGCGGTCGAGGCCGATATGCCGGAGCCGCTGCTGACCACCGCGCTCAGGCCGGAAGTGGGGATGCTCGTGCTGTTCCCTTCCTCGTTCTGGCACCGCGTCATCGCCTTCGAAGGCGAAGAGGATCGCATCTGCATCGCCTTCGACGTCGTGCCGGTCCCCGCGGCAGCCGGAAGGACGCTCGAGCGCCGGCGGTGACCGGCCGGCCGCCGCGCGGCAAGAGCGCGACCCCTGAAATTTTTTACTTGCGGAAGGCGCCAGAATGCCGAATTTGGAGCCCGACATGCGACCTGCACCCATGCCTGTGCCAGCCGCTTTCCGCCATCGCCCGCCGCCCGGAAGCTGCGGCTGCCCCGCGCCTGGCTGAGCCGTGCTGCGGCTGCTCCGCACCAACGCGCTGCGCCTTGCCGCGGTCTATTTCGCGCTCTTCGCCGTGTCGGTGCTGGCGCTGCTGGGCTTTGTCTATTTCTCCTTCGCCGGTTTCGTCGAGCGGCAGACAGAGGCGATCATCCGCGCAGAGATCAGAGGGCTGGCCGATCAGTACGAGCAGGGCGGACTTGGCGGCTTGATCGACACCATTCACGCCCGCGTCAGCGGCCAGCAGGTCCGTGCAACCCTTTATCTCGTCACCGACGAGCGCCTCGAGCCGCTCGCCGGCAATCTCACCGGCTGGCCCCGCGCGGAGTCGCTGCGGCCGGGTTGGATCAAATTTCCGGTCGAGGCGCGCGACGGCCGGACGTCCGAAACCGACACGGCGCTCGCCTCGGTCTTTGTCCTCTCCGGCGGCTATCGCCTGCTCGTGGGCCGCGATCTCAGCGATGCCGAAGCCTTCAGGGCGCGCATGAACCAGACGCTGGTCTGGGCGGGCTGGCTGACCTTTGCGCTGGGAATCACCGGCGCGGTGGTCATGACGCGCAACATGCTGCGCCGGGTCGATACGCTGAACCGCACCAGCGAGCGCATCATCCGCGGCGAGCTCAGCCAGCGCGTGCCGCTGAACGGCAGCGGCGACGAGTTCGACCAGCTCGCCGCCAACTTCAACGCCATGCTCGACCGCATCGAGCAGCTGCTGACCGGCATGCGGCACGTCACCGACAACATCGCGCATGATCTGCGTACGCCCTTGGCGCGGATGCGCGCGCGCATGGAAGTGGCGCTGCTGGAGCGCCCGACCGCGACGCGCTACGTCAAGACGCTGCGCGATACGATCCATGACGCGGACCATCTGCTTGCCACCTTCAACGCGCTGCTGAGCATCGCCACGGTCGAGGCCGGGGCGCGCCGCGATCCACTGGTGGCAATCGATCTCGCCAAGATCGCCCGCAGCATGGCCGAGCTCTACGAGCCGGTCGCCGAAGAGAAGGGCTTGACGCTGACCGTGTCGAGCGACGCCGCCGTGTCGGTCAGAGGCAATCTGCACCTCCTGTCGCAGGCGATCGCGAACCTGCTCGACAATGCGATCAAATACACGCCTTCCGGCGGCGTGACACTAAGCGTTCGGCGCGACCGCGCAGCCGCGCGCCTTGAGGTCGCCGACAGCGGCCCGGGCATTCCGCCTGATCAGCGGGAGGCGGTGTTCAATCGTTTCGTGCGTCTCGAGGCAAGTCGAAGCATGCCCGGCAACGGGCTCGGGCTCAGCTTGGTGCGCGCCGTCGCCAAGCTGCACAGCGGCGACGTCTGGCTCGAGGACAACAATCCCGGGCTCAAGGCGGTGCTGTCGCTGCCGGCTTCCGACGAACGCGCGCTCGCGCGCGAGGCGGCGATGCCCGAGCGCCCCGTCGCAAAGGCGCGGCGCCTGTCCGGGTGAGCGAGGCGGGCGACACACGGCGCCCGATCCCAGATAAATAAATAATGTCGCTTGAGGTGCGATTTCGGCTTATCCGAGCGCTCCGCCTCGCTTACATGAATCGATAGGAGTGGCACAGCGGCAGGGACGCAGCGACCCGTTGGACTCAATGGTTCCTGCAGTCGTCATGCTGACCGCAACAACCGGTAGAGAACGGAAGTGCGCGTGCTCTGTCTGACGGTCGCGTTCCTGGCGTTCGTCCCGGAGGGTGAGGCGCAATCGGTCACCGCCGGCGCCACGAGGCCGCCGGCGCGGATCGCCAATCATTACAATCACAAAGCCTATCAGCCGACCACCGGCCAGGTTTGCGCCGGCGCGAATTCGAACGGTGTTGATTGCTCCTCGCCCGCGGGGAGGGAAGCGGCGGCGAAGCTCGACAGCATCCAGCGGCAGCTCGACGCGCTTGCCAAGGAATATCCACCGGTTCCCCCATCGCGGCCGTCCGGCGGCGAGCGCTGAGATCCAAGCCGGGCCGAGCCCAAAGCATGAGAAATATTTCATTTCCTGAACAATGAAATTCATTTAACTAAGCGAGAAATCATCAGCCACTTAAAGTCGCTGCGATGGGTGTCCTCCGAGGCGATCGGCAGATCCCCGTCGCGCCTGCCTTGCCGCCTTCTCGAGCACCGTCATGCGCATATTGGTTGTCGAAGACGATGCCGAAGCCGCCGCCTATGTCGTCAAAGGCCTGACGGAAAGCGGGCATTCTGTCGATCTGGCGGTCGATGGCTATGACGGTCTCGAGCGCGCAAAGCGCGCCAGCTTCGATGTGATGATCATCGACCGCATGCTGCCGGAGCTGGATGGCCTATCGATCATCACGAGCTTGCGCGGCGCCGGAAACAACACCCCGGTTCTCGTGTTGAGCGCGCTCAGCGAGGTCAGCGACCGGGTCGAAGGGCTGAGCGCCGGCGGCGACGATTACCTGGTCAAGCCCTTCGCCCTCTCCGAGCTGCTGGCGCGGCTGTCGGCGTTGACCCGGCGCGGCAGCCTCGCCTCACGGCTCAACGTCGCGGATCTCGAGATGGACCTCCTCTCGCGTACGGTGACCCGGGCGGGACGGCCGATCGACCTCCTGCCGCGCGAGTTCCGCCTGCTCGAATATCTCATGCGGCATGCCGGCCAGGTTCTGACCCGGACGATGCTGCTGGAGAAGGTATGGGACAGCCACGTCGATCCCCAGACCAACGTCATCGACGTTCATGTCGGGCGGCTTCGGCAGAAGATCGACCGTGGATTCGCCACGCCCTTGCTGCACACCGTCCGCGGTGCGGGCTACTGCCTTCGCGCGGTCTGACCGCCGCCGGCGCCGCGGTCATCCCGCCGCAGCGCCGCCCCGTCGAGATGGAAGATCCGCGCCGCGGTTTCGCCCAGAATGGCGCTTCGCTCGGCGGCGTCGAGCGGCGTCTCCTCGACGATGCGCCGCGGCGCGCTGTCGCCGATCGGGAAGGGATGGTCGGAGCCGAGCAGAACCCTGTCGGCGCCGGCGGTGTCGCAGAGGAAGCGCAGCGCGCGCGCTTCGAACAGCACGGTGTCGAAATAGAGCCGGCGGAAGCCTTCGAGCGGATCGGCATAGGCGCCGGGATGGATGGCGTGGTTGCGGCGCAGGCGGCCGAGCGCGTAAGGCAGCGCCGCGCCGCCATGGGAGACGATGAGGGTGAGGCCCGGAAAGCGCTGCAGATGGCCCGAGAAGAGCAGGCGCGCCATTGCGGTCGTCGTATCGGTGAGCCGGCCCACGGCGTTGACGAGGTCGTAGTCGGCAAGCCGGTCGTCGCCGCAGGCGAACATAGGATGAAGGAAGATCGTCGCCTTGTGCGCTGACGCCGCCTCCCAGAAGGGATCGAGATCGGGATCATCGAGGCCGCCGCCGACTCCTTTGGGCTGCGTACCGATCATGGCGCCGTGGAATCCGGCATCGAGCGCCTCCTCGAGCACGCGCGCGGCGAGGCGCCCGCTTTGCAGCGGCACGGTGGCGAGCGGCGCGAAGTGCGCCAGCGCCGCGGCGCCGTCGCGCATCGTCTCGTTCATGAAGCGGCACCAATCGGCCGCTTCCTCGGCCGGCAATTCATAGCCGAACAGATCGAGCCAGCCGCCCACGACCTGCCGGTCGATGCCCTGTCCGGCGAGCCATTCCCGGCGCTTGGCGAGGTCGCTGAGCGCCGGCGCGACCGGCCGCGTCGGCACCCCGCCGGCAAAGGCGAAGCGCTTGCCGCCGCCTTCCGCCAGCAGCTTCACCGAGGGGAAGAGCCGGCGCTCGGCGCTGAGGCTCTCCAGCATTCCGGCGGGGACGAAATGGGCGTGGCAGTCGACGATCATGGCGCTTTCTCCTCAGGCCTTGCCGTCGCGGCGAGCAGCTCGCCCAGCGCCGACGCCGACATCGGCAGCTCGGCGACGCCAAGGCCGAGCGTCGCCAGCGCGTCGTTGACGGCACTCGCCAGCGCGGCGGGCGCGCCGAGATATCCCGCCTCGCCGGAGCCCTTCTGGCCGAAGGCGGTGAGCGGCGAGGGCGTGTAGTGATCGACGATGGTGATGTTCGGCACCTCATGCGCGCTGGGAATGAGATAGTCCATGAAGGAACCGCTGACGAGCTGGCCGTTGGCGTCGTAGCGAAAGCGCTCGTAGAGCGCCGCGCCAATGCCATGCGCGGCACCGCCATAGGTCATGCCATGGACGATGTCGGGGTTGATCATGGTGCCGCAATCATGGCCGATGACATAGGTGCCGAGCGCGACCTGTCCTGTGTCGCGGTCGAGCTCGGCATAGACGACATGCGCCTCGAAGGCGTAGCAGGGATACATCTGGATGCGCCCGTCGGCGCTTGGCAGCCCGCCGCCGGTCGGCACCTCCCAGACATGCATCGCCTGGAGCCCGGGCGCCATGCCGGGCGGCAGCAGGTGGAACTTGCGATGCGCGATCTCGACCAGCGCCTCCCAGGAGAGCGCGCGGGAGGGATCGGCGCTGAGCCGCACGCCGCCCTCGCGCCAGTCGAGCACCGCCGTGTCGGCGCCGAGATTGTGCGCCGCGATCGCCAGCAGCGTGGCCTTGAGCGCACGCGCGGCGCCGGCGGCGGCGCCGCCGAGCATGATCGCCATGCGGCTGCCCACGGCGCTGTTGGAGGGCAGCGCCGCCAGCGAATCCGAATGGACGACGCGGATGGTCTCGGGATCGCGCTCCAGCACCTCGCCGATGACGGTGGCCACCAGCGTCTCATGGCCCTGGCCGGAGGAGGAGGTCGCCATCGCCGCGGTGATGGTGCCGGAGAGATCGACCTTGACGCTGCAGGACTCCATCCAGGTCGTGGTCTCGTTCTTGGGATTGAACAGCGGCTCGAAGGCGGAATTGCCGCCGCTCGGCTCGAGGCAGCAGGCGATGCCGATCCCCGCCAGCTTTCCCGCGGCGCGCGCCGCCGCGCGCCGGGCGACGAGCGCGTCGTAACCGACGGCATCGAGCGCCTTGGCCAGCACCGCGTGATAGTCGCCGCTGTCATAGGTGCTGCCGCTGGGGATGGTGTAGGGGAACTCGTCGCGGGCGATGAGGTTGCGCCGGCGCAGCTCGACGCGGTCGATGCCGAGGGCGCACGCCACCCGGTCCATCATCGTCTCCAGCGCGAAATTGGTCGGCGACTGGCCGAAGCCGCGCACTGCCTCCTGCACCGTCTTGTTGGTGGTGACACTGATCGCCTCGTATTCGACGCTGGCGATGCGATAGGGGCCGACGATCGCGCCCACCGGCTTGCCGAGCTGCAGCGGGGCGCGCCCGGCATAGGCGCCGGCATCATCGAGCGCTCTGAGGCGCAGCGATCGGACGACGCCCTCGCCGGTGAAGGCGACGGCGACATCGAAGATGCGGTCGGGACCATGGGCGTCGCCGCCGCGCATGTTCTCGAGCCGGTCTTCGATCAAGCGGACAGGGGCGCCGAGCTTGCAGGCGAGATATCCGGCGAGCACGCTGTGCTTGATGCCGCGCTTGACGCCGTAGGCGCCGCCGACATCGACGTCGAAATGGACGCGCACGGCATTGCCGGGCAGCCGCAGCGCACGGGCGAGCTGATCGGGATATTTCGGCATCTGGATCGAGGCCCAGACATCGAGCAGACGCGCTTGCGCGTCCCAGCTTGCGATGACGCCGAAGGTCTCGATCGGCACCGTGGCGCTGCGATGCCAGCGCGCGCGAAAAGAGAGACTGTGCTCGGCGGCGGCGAAATCCTGCGCTACCGCGCCCCAGGTGAAGGTGCGGCGATAGAGCAGGTTCGAGCCGTGCTCGGGATGGACCAGAGGCGCGTCGGGCAGGAGCGCCGCCTCCGGATCGATGACGAAGGGCAGCGGCTCGTAGTCGACATCCACAAGCTCGGCCGCGTCCTCGGCGATGGCGCGGGTCTCCGCCACCACGGCCGCGACCCATTCGCCGACATAGCGCGCGCGGCCCACCGCCAGCGGAAAGCGCCGCACCTTGGGAATGTCGAGGCCGCTGAGCAGCGCATCGGTCGCCTGCGCCAGGTCCTCGCCGGTCAGCACAGCGCGCACGCCCGGCAGCGCCAGCGCCGCGCCGGTGTCGATGGCGCGGATGCGCGCCGCGGGGTAGGGGCTCGCCACTAGCGCCACGTGCAGCATGTCCGGCAGGGCGAGGTCGGCGACGAAGCGGCCGGCGCCGGCGACGAAGCGGCGGTCCTCCTTGGGGCGCCGCTTGCGGCCGATATAGCGGAACGCCGGCTCAGTCATGGCCGGCGCCGGCGAGGTTGGAGCCGCGGAGCCGCTCGGCCGCGAGCCTGACGGCGTCGACGATCTGCTTGTAGCCGGTGCAGCGGCAGAGATTGCCGCCGATGGCGTCGCGGATCTCCGCCTCGGAGGGCGAGAGCGTCGTCCGCAGCAGCGCCTCGGCGGCGATCAGCATGCCCGGCGTGCAGAAGCCGCATTGCAGCCCATGCGCCTCGCAAAAGCTGTCCTGCAGCACGCTGAGCGCGCCGGGCTCGGGCGCGAGGCCTTCGACGGTGGTGATTTCCGCGCCTTGGGCCTGCACCGCGAAGATCAGGCAGGAGCGCACCGGCCTGCCGTCGAGCAGCACCGAGCAGGCGCCGCAGACGCCGTGCTCGCAGCCGGCATGCGTGCCGGTAAGCCGCAGATGCTCGCGCAGGAAATCAACCAGCGTGAGCCGCGCCGGGACGCGGGCGCGCCGGCGTCTGCCATTGACGGTGAGGGTGACGTCGTGCTCGGACATCGCTCAGGCCGCCGCTGCCTCGCGCGCTTCGGCGAGCGCGCGCTCCACCATCGCGCCGGCGACGCGGCGGCGATACTCGGCCGAGGCGTGAAGGTCCGAGACCGGCCGGACCGCTGCTTCGGCAAGCGCGCGCGCGGCGCCGTGCAGCTCGGTGTCGGCGGCATGACCGGCCGTCCGGTGGTGCG
>JASHRZ010000485.1 GCA_030037055.1 Alphaproteobacteria bacterium | reverse complement strand
ACTCATGTCGCGGCGGTGTGCAACTTTACTCCGGTGGTGCGGCGGAACTATCGTATAGGCGTACCCTTCGGCGGCCGATACCGGGAGATCCTGAATACCGATGCGGTGGAATACGGGGGTAGCGGGGTCGGCAATGCCGGAAGTGTCGAGGCGGAGGCTGTAGCGTGGCATGGCCGGCCCTACTCGCTTGCCTTGACCCTTCCGCCGCTGGCTGCCCTCTTGCTCCAGCCGGAGCGCTGAAGGGCGGCGCACGATGAGTACACGCCGCATGCGCGTTTGGCCGGGAGAGCCCTCACCGCTGGGCGCAACCTGGGACGGCAGGGGTGTGAACTTCGCTCTCTTCTCGGAGAATGCCGAGCGGGTCGAACTTTGCCTGTTTGATGCGTCGGGAGAAAGAGAGCTCGATCGTGTGGAGCTTCCGGAGTTCACCAACGATGTCTGGCACGGTTATCTCCCGGACTTGCGTCCGGGGCAGCTCTACGGCTATCGCGTCTTCGGCCCCTACGCGCCCGACCGCGGCCACAGATTCAACCACCACAAGCTGCTGATCGATCCTTACGCCCGCATGCTGCACGGGCGGTTTCAATGGAACGATGCCGTCTTCGGCTACGACACCGGCGACCCGGATCCCGATCTTTCCTTCAATGTACGCGACAGCGCGCGATTCGTGCCGAAATGTCGCGTGATCGATCCCGCCTTCACTTGGGGCGATGACCGGCCGCCGCGCCGGCCATGGCACGAGACGGTGATCTACGAACTGCATGTGCGCGGCTTCACCAAACGGCACCCCGAGGTCGTCGCGCCGCTTCGCGGCACTTTTGCCGGCCTTGCGAGCCCGGCAATCATCCGGTACCTGCGTGAGCTCGGAGTGACCGCCATCGAACTCATGCCCATACAGGCTTTCATCGATGAACGGCAGCTTCGTGAGCGCGGACTGCGAAACCTCTGGGGCTATAACCCGCTCGCGTTCTTCGTGCCCGAACCCCGCTACCTCGCCGAGCAGAGCCTACATGAAGTCACAACGGCAGTGCGCCAATTGCACGATGCCGGGCTCGAAGTGATCTTGGACATGGTCTTCAATCACACGGCTGAAGCCGGCCCGGAGGGGCCGACCGTGAGTTTTCGCGGCATCGACAATGCTAGCTATTACCACCTCGATCGCGACGACCGGCGGCGGTATCGCAACTTCACGGGCTGTGGCAACAGCCTCAATCTGCATCATCCCCGTGTCATGCAGCTGGTCATGGACGCGCTCCGCTATTGGGCTACACAAGTCCACGTGGACGGCTTCCGCATTGATCTCGCGACGACCCTCGCCCGCGGCGAGGACGAGACCTTCGACCGCCGGTCGGGTTTTCTCGATGCAGTCCAGCAAGATCCCGTGCTTGCCCAGGTCAAGCTCATCGCCGAGCCGTGGGATCTCGGGGATCAGGGCCACCAACTGGGTCAGTTTCCGCCGGGTTGGGCCGAATGGAACGATCGCTACCGCGACATCGTACGCCGCTTCTGGCGCGGCGACGAGGGACTGGTCGCCGAGCTCGCCTCGCGCATCACCGGCTCACGCGACATCTTCGAGCAACGCGGCAGGCGGCCTTGGGCCAGCATCAACTACCTCACGGTGCATGACGGCTTCACGCTCGAGGATCTAGTCTCCTACGGTGACAAGCATAACGAGGCAAATGGCGAGGGCAACCGCGACGGCCCTGCCGAGAACTACAGCGCGAACTATGGCGTCGAAGGCGCAACGGCCGACCCCGAGATACTCAGGCTCCGGCGGCGCCAGAAGCGCAATATGTTGGCGACCCTGTTCCTCTCGGCGGGCGTTCCCATGCTCCTTGCCGGCGACGAGGCCGGCCGCAGCCAAAACGGCAATAACAATGCCTATTGCCAGGACAACGACCTCGGCTGGATCGGTTGGTCGCTCCTCGACAGCGAGGAGGGCCGCGCGCTCCAAGCCTTCGTGCGTGCAATCATTCGACTGCGCCACGACCACTTGGTTTTCCGGCGGCGCCATTTCTTTCACGGCCGGGTGATACCCGGCACGGCCGTCAGGGACATCGTCTGGCTGATGCCCGAAGGCCGACAGGCCGGCGATGAGGACTGGCGGGCTCCGCACGGCCGATTCCTCAGCTACGTCGTGAGCGGGGAAGCGGGCGCGCTGCATCATTCGACCTCGGGCGAGCTGGAGTCGGACGACAGCTTCCTCGTCATTCTCAACGCCCGCGACGAGGCGGTCCAATATTTGCTGCCAAACATCTCGCCTCCAGGATTTTGGGTGCGGCTGGTCGATACCGCGAGCGAGTCCGGTCTCGGCGACGGGGCCTCGTTCGGGGCGGCCTCGCTCTATTCAGTCGAGCCACGATCCTGCCTGTTGTTCTGCTGCCTCCGTGGCGGAAGCCCGTTACCATCGAGCCTCGAACCGTGAGCCAGCCGAACCCACTCGACGAACTCGCGATCCTTGCCGGCATCGAGCCCCATTACCATGACATCTGGGGAGCACGCCACGCGCTCTCCGTCGAGACGAAGCGAGCCTTTCTCGATGCCATGGGGATGTCGGTAGCGACCGAGGAACAGATTGAGGAGAGCCTCGCGGCTCTCGCGGCAAAGCCTTGGGGGCGTGCGCTTGAGCCCGTCACGGTTCTTGCCGAGAACAGCCATGAACGGTTTGTCAGCCTGGTGTGCGAGGCGGGTGCCGCCGCCGCCGCAACTTGGCGAATCACGGCGGAGGGCGGCGAGCAATACGAAGGAAGTATTTCCCTCGGCGACCTGCCAATGGCCGAGGCAAAAACCGTGGCGGGCCGGTCTATGGAGCGACGGTTGCTCGCGGTGCCGGAGTCGTTGTCGCTCGGCTATCACCGCCTCGACGTCACGGGCGACGGGTTCGCCGCCGGGTCGAATGTCGCCACGCTCATCGTGGCGCCGGACCGGGCGTATTTGCCCGACACGCTGCAAGGCGGTGCGGGAATTTGGGGGTTCGGTCTGCAGCTTTACGGGCTTCAGGGCCGGGAAAGCTGGGGCCTGGGCGATTTCGGCGACCTTTCCGGCTTCGCCGCTGCGGTCGCCGGCTGCGGCGCGGACGTTTTGGCGATCAACCCGCTTCATGCGCTGTTCCCGGGCAATCCGGGGCATGCCAGCCCATACTCCCCGTCCAGCCGCCGCTTCCTCAATCCGCTTTACATCAATATCGAAGCGGTGCCCGACTTTGCCGAATGCCCGAAGCTGAGGGCGGCGATCCCTGATCCCGTCTGTGCCGCGGCGCTCACCGCTCTTCGCAATGCGTCGCTTGTCGACTATGCCGGCGTGGCTGCCGCCAAGCTTCCCATACTCGAGCGGCTCTATTCGGCATTCCAAGTCAATCATCTGTACCGCGGGACCGCGCGCGCCGAAGCCTTCCGAAAGTTTCAATGCGAGAGTGGTGCGGCGCTCGAACGCTTCGCGACCTTTGAAGCGCTGTCCGAGCATTTCCGTGGCGAGAAGTCAGGCCATGTCTCTTGGCGCCATTATTGGCCAGTGGCCTACCGTGATCCCAACTCGCCGGAGACGACGGCGTTCGCGGGCGATCATAGGGATCGCGTCGCATATCACCAGTATCTCCAGTGGGAGGCGGACCGGCAGCTCGCTTCGGCCGCAGCCGCCTGCGCGCAGAAGGGCATGTCCATCGGCCTTTGTCGCGACCTGGCGCTTGGCGTCGATGCGGACGGCGGCGACGCGTGGGCCGAGCAAGACCTGATCGCGCAAGGGATTGCCTCCGGTGCGCCACCGGACTCCTTCAACCTGAAGGGCCAGAGCTGGGGCTTGCCACCGTTCAACCCGCATGCTCTGCGCGATGCCGCGTACCGACCCCTCATCGAATGCCTGCGCGCCAATATGCGCCATGCCGGCGCGCTTCGCATTGACCACATCATGGGATTCACGCGCCTCTTTTGGATCCCCGGAGACGCCTCTCCGTCGGAGGGCGGCTATATTCGCTATCCGCTCGAGGATCTGCTCGCGATTACCGCGCTTGAGAGCCACCGCGCCCGTTGCGTCATTGTCGGCGAGGATCTGGGGACGGTTCCCGAGGGTCTGCGGGAACGCTTGAACGCCAAGCGGATTCTCTCGACACGGCTTCTCTATTTCGAGCGCGACGACGACGGCGCGTTTCGGCCGGCGCACAGTTACCCGGAACTCGCACAGGTGGCCATCGGGACGCACGACTTGCCGACCCTGCCCGGCTATTGGCGCGAAGACGACATCGCTATCCGTGCCGCGCTGCACCTCCTGCCCGCGCAGGACGGCGAATCGACGTTACGACGGGATCGTGCCCGCGCGCGGGCGGCGCTCTTGACCCTGTTGCGCGAGATGGGCCTGCTTTCGCGTGACCCGGCAGATGATTCGAACATCGGCATTCAGGAACTTGTCGACGCGGCCTACCGCTTCCTGGCGATCTCGCCGGGGCGTTTCCTGGTAGCTCAGCTCGACGACGTGCTCGGCATCAAGGAGCAGGCCAATTTGCCCGGGACGGTCGACGAGCATCCGAACTGGCGCCGAAAACTGCCCATGCCGTGGCAGGAGCTTGCGAAGAGTCCGCGGCTGCGCAGCTTCGGCGAGATGCTGACCCGGCTTCGGCCTCGATAATCCCATGACACTCGCATTTCGCCCTCGCCGCATTGCATCCCGGCGCGCGCATTGCTGCGATAGGGATCAGGCCCCGCGGTCCCTGTGCACCCTCAACCGAAGATGTGGCCGGCACTTGCCGCGCGACATCCATCCGCTTGGCTTGTGAATGCCATCGAGAGGACGCGATTTGGCAGGTATTTACCTGATCGCCGACGTGGGTGCCACGAATGCTCGATTCGCGCTGCTAGGGGGCAAGGGCGACGTCGAATGCGTCCGGGTGCTGGCCTGCGCAGACTATCCGTTGATCGAGGACGCGATCGAGGCTTATCTCGGCGAAGGGCCATCCCTCGTCAAGCTGCGAACCCGCCGCCTGCAGGCGGCAGCTCTCGCCATTGCCGGCCCGGTCACCGGCGAACGCGTGGCGCTCACCAATCACCCCTGGTCGTTCTCGATCGGCCACTTGCGCCGCCGGTTGGCGGTTGACCGGCTCCTCGTGGTCAACGATTTCACGGCCATTGCCGGCGCGATACCTTATCTGAAAGCGCACGAGCGCAGCGCCGTCGGCGGCGGCAGCCCGGTGTCCGGCGCGCCGATCGGCGTGCTCGGCCCCGGCTCCGGCCTCGGGATCAGCGGGCTCGTGCCGACGGGAAATCACTGGCTCGCGCTGTCCGGCGAGGGCGGACACGCCACGATGGCGCCGGCGACGGCGCGTGAGAGCATCGTGCTCGACCATATGCGTCGGCGCTTCAATCACGTCTCGGCCGAACGCGTCTTGTCGGGTCAGGGTCTCATCAATCTTTACGAGACGCTTGCCGAGATCGACGGCGTCCCGACCGCATCTTACGCCCCGGCCCAGATCACAGACCCCGAAATCGGCGAGCGCGAACCGTACTGCCGCGAAGCGATCGATATGTTCTGTGCAATGCTGGGCACCATCGCCGGCAACCTCGCCCTGACGCTGGGCGCGCGCGGCGGCATCTATCTTGCCGGCGGCATCGTGCCGAAGCTGGGTCCGCGATTTACCGCCAGCAAGTTCCGCGAACGCTTCGAGGACAAGGGTCGGATGCGCCCGTTCCTTGCAAGTATTCCTACCTATGTTATCACCCATCCCTTCGCGGCCTTCCTCGGCCTGGCGAAGCTGCTCTCCGAAAAGGCGACGCTGATCCCGGACATCAATTGTATCATCAGCAGGCGAACCTGATTTGCGAGAAAGGAGACCACCGTGGCGAAATCGGCCGGTGAAAGCACCAAAACTCCAAGCTCGCCCGGGAAGACCATCGGATTGTTGACGAGCGGCGGCGATTGCGCCGGGCTCAATGCAGTCATACGCGCCGTCGTCGCCCGCGCCATCCAGGGCTATGGCTGGCGCGTCTATGGCATCCGCCACGGCACCATGGGGTTGCTGCGGCGACCGCTCGAATTCGAGGAACTCGATTTGCGCATATCGACCGTCAATATCCTGCGCCTGGGCGGCACCATCCTGGGCACGACGAACAAAGGCAATCCCTTCGCTTTCCCGATGCCGGACGGCACGGTCAGAGACCGCTCCACGGAAGTGATCGACGGCGTGCGCCAACTTGGAATTGATGCTCTTATCGGCGTGGGTGGGGATGGCAGCTTCGCGATCCTGCGGCGGCTTGCGCAAGAGGGCGGCATCAACCTCGTCGGCATTCCCAAGACGATCGACAACGATGTCGGCGCCACCGAGGCCTCGGTCGGATATCACACCGCGGTGATGGTGGCGACCGAAGCGCTCGACCGGCTGCAGCCGACCGCAGCGAGCCACGACCGGGTGATGATTCTTGAGGTGATGGGACGCGACGCAGGTCACATCGCCCTTGCCGCCGGAATTGCGGGCGGCGCCGACGTCATCCTCATCCCCGAGATTCCCTACACGATGGAGGCGGTGGCCGCCCATATCAGCAAGATACGGCAGCGCGGCCGGAACTTCGCCCTCGTCGTCGTTGCCGAGGCGGTCCCCGATCTCACCGGTCGTAGCGTCCGACAGCAGCGGGCGGGCGGCACGACGACCTATGGCGGCATCGGCCATATCATCGAGAAGGCGATCGCCGGGCTGACCGGCGCCGAGACCCGGGTCACCGTTCTCGGTCACGTGCAGCGCGGCGGCCAACCGACCTGGGACGACAGACTCATCGCCTCGGCCTTCGGCGTCCATGCCGTCGACCTCATCGCCGGGGGCCGCTTCGATCGAATGGTCGCCTGGCAGAACCGACGCGTCGTCGACGTACCGCTCGCCACGGCCATCGAGCGGCCGCAGCAGGTCGATCCCGACAGCGCCCTGGTGCACACCGCGCGCGGCCTCGGCATCAGCCTTGGGGACGCCTGAGGGGGACGCACCGCCTCTGTGATCTAGGTCAATGTCGCAGGGAGCAAGCGGGAATAGGTTTTTCGCCTTGGTACTCGGGAGCGTTGCCAATGTCGCCGGCGCCTTACGTCCGCTGGTTTCGCGACATCCGGCTCGAGGACGTGCCGCTCGTTGGCGGCAAGAACGCCTCGCTGGGCGAGCTTTATTCCGTCCTGTCCGCCGAGGGCGTCAGGGTGCCAAACGGCTTTGCCCTCACGGCGCAGGCCTATCGCGATTCCCTCGCGGCGGCGAATGCGGCGGGCAGGCTCCATCGGCTGCTCGACGGGCTCGACGCGGGCGATGTCGAGGCGCTTGCGGCGCGTGCCGACGAGGCGCGCCGGATCGTCTATGACGCGACGGGGAGCGATGCGCTGCGGCAGCAGATCGCCCTGTCCTATCGCAGCCTCGAGGAGGCGTACGGCGCCAACCTCGCGGTCGCCGTTCGCAGTTCAGCGACCGCGGAAGATCTGCCCACCGCCAGCTTCGCCGGCCAGCATGACAGCTTCGTGAACGTCAGAGGCGAGCGCGACGTATTCGATGCCTGCCGCCGCTGCTTCGCCTCGATCTTCACCGACCGCGCCATCGTCTATCGTCTCGACAACGGCTTCGACCATTTCAAGGTGGCGCTCTCGGTCGGCGTGATGAAAATGGTCCGCTCGGACCTCGCGGCGAGCGGCGTGACCTTCACGCTCGACACCGAGTCGGGCTTTCGCGACGTCGTGTTCATTACGGGCGCCTATGGCCTCGGCGAGAACATCGTTCAAGGTCGAGCCGACCCGGACGAATTCTACGTCCACAAGCCGACGTTCAAGCAGGGATACCGAACCGTTCTTCGCCGCTCGCTCGGCAAGAAGCAGGTGCGAATGATCTATGCAGAGGGGCAGAAGGAGGCGACGACGCAGACCGTGGCCACGACCGACGTCGAGCGCCAGCGGTTCTGTCTCGAGGATGCGGAGGTGGTGAGCCTCGCCGACTACGCCATCAAGGTCGAGGACCACTATTCAAACAAGGCCGGCCGGTCGATGCCCATGGACATCGAATGGGCAAAGGATGGCGAGGACGGACGGCTCTATATCGTGCAAGCACGGCCGGAGACCGTCGCCTCCCAGCGATCCCCGGGGACGTTCGAGACTTACGCCCTAAAAGGCACCGGCCGGGTGCTCGTCACCGGCCGCGCCGTCGGCGAAAAGATCGCCGCCGGCGCCGTGCGCGTCGTATCCGGCGTCCATGATCTCGCGGCGTTTCGACCGGGAGAGATCCTGGTCTCGGACACCACGAGCCCGGATTGGGAGCCCGTGATGAAGTCCGCTGCCGCGATCGTCACCAACCGCGGCGGCCGCACATGCCACGCCGCCATCGTCGCCCGCGAGCTCGGCGTGCCTGCGGTCGTCGGCGCCGAGGGCGCGACGCAGGCGCTCCGGCCGGCGGCCACGGTAACCGTCTGCTGCGCCGAGGGCGAAACTGGTCATGTGTATGAAGGGAAGATTCCGTTCGAGACCACGCGCATCGGCGTCGAGACGCTGAAGCGGCCGCGGACGGCGATCATGGTGAACCTGGGAAACCCCGACCTCGCCTTCAGGACGACGATGCTGCCGAACGACGGCGTCGGCCTGGCGCGGATGGAGTTCATCATCGGCGAGCACATCGGTGTCCATCCCATGGCACTGGCGCAGCCGGAGAAGGTCGCCTCGGCCAGCGAGCGCGATGTTATCGCAAAGCTCACCGCCCGGTACGGGAGTCCCGCCGATTTCTTCGTCGAGACGTTGTCGGAAGGCATCGGCACGATCGCCGCGGCGTTTTATCCGAAGCCCGTGATCGTCCGCCTGTCCGATTTCAAGACCAACGAATATGCGAAGCTGATCGGCGGCGCCGGCTTCGAGCCCAAGGAAGAGAACCCGATGCTCGGCTTCCGCGGCGCCTCCCGCTACGCCCATCCCGCCTACGCTGCCGGCTTCGCTCTCGAATGCGCCGCGCTCCGACGCGTCCGCGACGTGATGGGGCTTGCCAATCTCCGCGTCATGGTGCCGTTCTGCCGCCGGGTCGAGGAAGGCCGTCGCGTCATCGAGGCGATGGCGACGCACGGGCTGAGGCGCGGCGAGAACGGTCTTGAAATCTATGTCATGTGCGAGATTCCGAACAACGTCATCGAGATTGACGGCTTCGCGCAGCTGTTCGACGGATTTTCGATCGGCTCCAACGATCTGACCCAGCTTACGCTCGGCGTCGACCGTGACTCGGAAATCGTCGCGTTCGATTTCGACGAGCGCGACCCCGGAATGCTGGAGATGTTTCGCCTCGCTGTGACGGGCGCGAAGCGCAACGGCCGGCATGTCGGAATTTGCGGCGAAGCGCCGGCCAACTACCCTGAGATCGCGCGCTTCCTGACCGGGCTCGGCATCGACTCGATCAGCGTCAATCCTGCGAGTCTCCTGGTCACCATGAATGTCGTGCGCGAGGCGGAAGACCTGCAGCAGCGCCGCTCGGACGGCATCCTCGCCGCTCAATAGGCGCGCGGGTCACGATGATGGGACCTCTCTTGCGTGACCTTCCCGCTCCGCTTGCCGCCTTGGAGGATCTTGCGCTTGATCTTCGTTGGACATGGAGCCATGAGGCGGACGCGCTATGGAAGCGCGTCGACGCCGAAGCATGGAACCGGACCCGGAATCCCTGGACGATCCTGCAAAACGTTTCGACGGCGCGATTGAGCGAACTCTCCGGCGATGGTTCATTCCTCGATCATCTCGATCGTCTGACCGCGGCGCGACGCGCTCATCTCGAGAGCCCTGGCTGGTTTGCTTCAAGTTACGGCACGAGCGCGCTGTCGGGGCTCGCTTATTTCAGCATGGAATTTGGCCTGAGCGACGCCCTGCCGCTCTATGCCGGCGGTCTCGGCGTTCTTGCCGGCGATTTCCTCAAGACGGCCAGCGATCTCGGAGTTCCCGCCATCGGCATCGGTCTCCTTTTCCAGGAGGGCTATTTCCGGCAGATGATCGATGCTGCCGGATGGCAACACGAAGCGAACCCATACAACGAGCCGGCGACGATGCCGATCCGACCGGTCCTGGACCAAGACGGGCCGTGGCTGCGTATCCCGATCGAGCTGCCCGGTCGGACGGTTTTCTTGCGCGTTTGGCAAGGTTCTGTCGGACGCGCGACGCTTTACCTCCTCGACAGCAACGACCCGCTCAACAGCCCCGTGGACCGCGGCATCACGGGGAAGCTTTACGGGGGTGGAACGGAAATCCGCCTCTTGCAGGAGATCGTCCTCGGGATCGGAGGATGGCGGGCCATCGAGATATTGCGGCCGGAGATCGAGGTCTGCCACATCAACGAAGGGCACGCCGCCTTGGTCGTGCTCGAGCGCGCGCGGCGGCTGGCCCAACGACTTGGGATCGGATTCTGGGACGCCTGGCATGCCGCGCGGGCGGGAACCGTGTTCACCACGCATACGCCGGTGGCGGCCGGATTCGACCGCTATCCTCAGGAGCTCATCGGCAGATATCTTCGCGCGCTGTTCGAGTCTCGCGACCCATCGGGACCGGCGACGGCCGACATTCTGGGACTGGGGAGCGCCGATCAGAATAGCGAGCATGCCAGCTTCAACATGGCCTATCTGGCGGCTCGCGGTTCCCTGGTGAGCTTCGGCGTAAGCCGGCTGCATGGGCGGGTGAGCCGCCACATTTTCCTGCCGTTGTTCCCGCATTGGCCCGTGTGTCAGGTGCCAATCGATCACGTCACCAATGGCGTCCACGTGCCGTCCTGGGATTCCGCCCAGGCCGATAAAATCTGGACTGCCGCCTGCGGCAAGGATCGGTGGCGGGGGATGCCGGACGAGCTGAGCAAATCCATCGAGGCGCTGTCCGACGCGGCGCTATGGGCGATGCGCGGCGACAGTCGAGGGGAATTGGTGCGAAGCGTCCGCGCCCGCCTCAAGACGCATCTGAGCCGTCGCGGACTCCCCGCCGAGGCGATCGCACGGGCGTCCTCCGCGCTCGACCCCAATATCCTCACGCTCGGCTTCGCCCGCCGGTTCGCGGCATACAAGCGTCCGAACCTGCTCCTCCGCGATGCTGCGCGGTTCGGCCGGCTGCTCAACGATGATCAGCGTCCGGTGCAGATCGTCGTCGCCGGGAAGGCCCATCCCGACGACGACGAGGGCAAGAAAATGATCCAGGAATGGGTCGCCTTCGCGCGCCGCGTCGAGTGCCGCCGCCGAGTCGTGTTTCTCGAGGATTACGACATCGCGCTTGCGCAGGAGCTTGTCCAGGGCATCGACGTGTGGATCAACACGCCCCGGCGACCCTGGGAGGCCTGCGGGACGAGCGGAATGAAGATTCTTGTCAATGGCGGCCTAAATCTGTCGGAGCTCGACGGCTGGTGGGAAGAGGCCTATGCGCCAGAGCTTGGCTGGGCCATCGGCGGTGGAGCTCATCACGAAGAGGAGAAACAAGACGCGCTCGACGCCGGAGCGCTGTATGCGACGCTCGAAGGCCAAGTCGTGCCCGAATTTTACGATCGCGATTCCGAGGGCATACCACACGCTTGGCTCGCGCGGATCCGTCGGAGCATGGCGGTGCTGACTCCCCGGTATTGCAGCACGAGGATGGTCCGCGAATACATCACGAAGGCATACCTGCCGGCCGTGGAAGCTCTGCGCGAGCGTCTCGGCGC
>JASHRZ010000044.1 GCA_030037055.1 Alphaproteobacteria bacterium | reverse complement strand
GCTGCCGCGGACGATCTTGCCCAGGTGATCCCGGATCCGATCGTCATCGATGCGAATGACGTTACCAAGTCCCGTCCCTTTGCTATCCTCTTCCATGGTGGCTCTCTCCTCTGCCTGGGTTGGACCGTCTTGCAACGACCAACTTAGCCAGATCGGGAGCCACCGCCCAAAATCTGCGAAAGATTCTTTACGTCATCACATGCAGATCGAAGGCATGGCCGAGCTAGCATCACCGAGCATCGATCCCGTGCCGGCGAAACTTCCACCGCAAGCAGCCTGACCAATGGCCCTGTCAAGCTCCACGCCGATTTACACCACCTTGACAGACGCGACCAGGAATGCTGCCCAATGTTGTGGCAAAATCGCCCACGCAGTCGTTTAGCCCGTACAGCCTGAGACTTGTATTGTCGATAACGCTCTTAATTGCACTTGACTGATCGTCGATCTCGATCTTGAGCATTCTGAATTGTTTATCGGATTCTTCCTTCGAGGGACGGGCAATTATATACTTGCCAAAAAGTATATAATTGCCGATGCACGGAATTGCTCGGACAGAAATAAAATGAGCACTGAAACGACGAGCGGTACATCGTGCGGCTCATTGATTATATATAGTTGCCCCAATGGCAACGCCGACACGCACGCCCCAATAAATGACCGCCTGAGGCCGCGACTGTCGAAGGTTTTGGCGCTATGGGGATTGAGCTTGAGGGCTTGATCGAAGTCTTCGAGCGCGCGGTCGTATCGGCCCTGGCCCATGTAGGCGAGGCCGCGATTGCCGAAGGCGCCTTCGAGAGCTTGCGACGTCTCTTGTCCCGATTGGATCAACGCGGTGCAGCCGGCGATCGCACGGCCCGGAGAAGAATCGAAATCGTTGCATCCTTGCGCGTTCTCATCGCGCGTTTGCGCGAATCCCGCGCTCGCCAGTATGACGAGCCCGAGTGAAAACACTGTCAGATATTTCCAAGCCTGCGTCATCCAGCAATCTCCTCTCGGGGCGATTCGACATCGCCACCGGCTCACGGCTTCTCGAGCTGCGCCAAGCTTCGCTTGGCGAGGTGGTACTCCATCTGCGCCGGCGTGCAATTCGCCAGGGCTGCGGCGAAATGCGGGCCTGCCGCGTCATGCGGATCGGGCGCGATGACGAGCCGCTCGCCCACCCAGAGCTCGGCCTCGCAGCGGGCGGCGGCGGTCGCGTCCGGGTGATTGAGCGTCGGCGCGAGGACGTCGGCGGGGCTCGCGCGGCCGATCAGCACGCCGACGAGGCGCTCATCGGGCTTGCCCTTCTCTCCGTCCGCGAAGCTCGCATAGCGCACGCGGGCCGCCTCCTTTGCGCCGCCTTCCCCGCGCTCGGCGACGAGGAGCCGCAGCATGGCGGCAAGACGCGGCTCGAAGCCCGCGGGCAGCGCGGCAAAAGCCTGGTCGGCGCCGGCGAGATCGCCCGCGAGAAGCAGCGTCACGCCTTGCCAGATGCGAAACGACGGCTCCTTGGGCGCGGCCTGCACCAGCTCGGCATAGCGCGCCGCCGCGTCGGCATAGCGGCCGGCCCGGAAAAGCGCGTCGGCGAGCTCAGCCGCAAGCGGACCGTTGCCGCGATTGGCCGCCAGTCCCGCCGCGAGAACGTCGGCAGCGCCGGCATGGTCGTCGATGGCGGTGTTGATCCCGGCCGCTTCCAGCCACAAATCGGCGTTGGTGGGCGCGATCGCGAGCGCCTGCCGGTAGCTCGCCGCCGCCATAGCCACTTGGCCTTGCGCGGCCTCCGAGCGCGCCAGCGCGATGATCGGCGCGGCTTGACCCGGCCCCGCCGCAAGCGCGGCCTCGGCGCGCGTCGCCAGGGTCGCGGCGCGCCGCACGCGCTGGGCGTAGTCGCCGCCGTAGAGCTCGAAGACGAGCTGGCGGCGGTCGGTGAAATACGCCAAGTCGACCTCGGCGGCGAGGCCCTCGATGCCGGCTTCTCCGGCTTCGGCCTCGAACACGAACGCGCCATCGCCATCGATGCCCTTCTCGGTCAGGGGAATGGGCGTGCTCGCGCGCCAAAGCTTCACCGCCTCGATGAGCGCCCGCCCCCGATCGATAACGTAGCGTTGCCCGCCTTCCGCCGGCTTGTATTGGCCCCCGAGGTCGTCCCGCCCGAAGATTTGCAGCTGCGCCTGATAGCTCGTGACCTGCTCGAGCGACAGGTGCAAGCGGATGCGCCCCTCGACCAGCTCCGGGCGCAGTCGCGCGATGCCGGAGACCGCGCCGTTATACCGGTCGCCCGGCTGTTTCACATCGGTGCGGCCCATCACGTAAGGGCGCTCTTCGACATCGCTCGCGACCCGAATGTCAAGCCGCGGAAAGGCGCCGTTGGCATGCGAGGCGACGCTGTGGTAAGCGCGGTAGAGGTTGATGGGATAGAGATCGCCGGCGCCGCCCTTCGCCGCGAGCAAAGCCTCGAACCGATCCGGCGGGATGAGGTCGAGCTGATCGGCGAGATCGCTTGTTCCGTAGATGCGCTTCTCCGTCGCATTTTTGATCAGTAGATCGACGAATTCCTCCTCTCGCCAATAGAAGGGGATCCAGTCGACCGTTGGGATCCAGCCGCTCCAGTTGCCGCCGTCCTGCCCGAGGTATTGAAGCGTCACCCAGCGGTTGGGGGTGCAATACCCCGCCTGCGTGAGAAACCGCCCCGAAGCGTAGATTTTGAAGCTGTTGGCCCAGCCGCCGGGGATTTGAAACGTGGCCGCTCGCGCGTAGCTCCGCTCCGCCAGGGCATCGCGCAAATGCGTCCAGAGCGCCGCCGCTTGTTGCGGCGGCAGGGTCTCTGCCGCGCCGCAGAGTGCGGCAAGCCACGACGTCGCGCTCAGTCCCACCGCCTGGTTGAGCGCGTCCTCGGACGCGGCCTCGTCGAGGTGGGAGGCGGTGAGCAGATAATCGGCGAACTGCGCGGGATCTGCGGCCAAGACGGCAAGATATCGCGTGTCCGCGGGAGCGATCTCGAAATTCTCCAGCAACGTCGCCAGCGCGTCGTCCGGCCCGTAGGCCGCAAGGAAGAACAGCACGGGCAGGCTGAGCACATCGTATTCGTTGGTCTCATCCTTGGCGCCGGCGGCGATCTCCTTGGCGCGGGCCGCGTATCGCTGCGCCGCCGCAACCATCGCGGCGCGCACCTCATCCGGCGGAAAATCGAGCAAGGACCCGAACACCCAAGGAGGATCGACCTTGGCGGCAGCTTGCAGCAGGAAGGCGTCACCCGCCTCATATCCCGATCTGTGCAGCCAGAAGGCAGCGGATCCCGAGGTTTTATCGCCCGCCGCCAGTTTGGCGACGACCGTTCCTTTGCCAAGCAAGCCGAGCCTGCTCTCGATGCGCGCCGCCGCCGGAAACGTCGTCGCGTCGGACTCGTCGCCGAGCACGTCGAGGATGCGATTGGCCCAGACGCGCGCGGTCTTCCAGGGCGCGCCGTCATTCTCGCCGGAGGCGGCGGGAACCGGCTTCGCGAGCTCCTCGCGCGCGAGACGAAGCGCGGCGGCGCGGGTTTCGGCCGAGGCCTCCGGGCGCGGCGTGGCATAAGCGGAATCGCGCGAATCAGTGAAGCGCAACTTGGGCAGGAGAGTGCTCAGCGCCTCGCGGCTTTTGAGCCGCAGGAGCAGGTTATAGTCGGGGTGCTTGTCGGCCACCCAAAGCTTGAACCAGATCGCATCATTGGCGCGCATGGTCACCGATTGGGAGGCGCCATCGGCCAGCTCGATAGGCTGCGCGCGGTCGGCATTGCCGTCGGGAAAGATCGTCCATTTCCCGGCCGCCGCATGGACCGGCTCTCCCGGCCCGGCCGAACGCGCGACCTCCTTGCCGCTGGCGTCGCGCAGCACCGCCACCACCGGCACCGATTGCCCGACCCGGTCGATCACCGTGAGACTCGCCGAGCCCTCGGCGGCGGAAGGAGCGGTAGCGACGCTCCAGGCAAGCGCTGCGAGCGCAATGGTCACGAGAGCCCGACGAAGAGCTGCGTTCATCTTTCTACCTCCCTGCTGGCCGCCCAGCGTCAGCGCGCAATCGCCATCATTGGCCGAAGAGCTGCTTCCCGATGGCCGAGGCGATCTTGCCGAGGGCATTCGTCACCCTGTCCCACAAGCCGCCGCCGGAAGAATCGGGCTGATCGTTGCTGCCGTTGACCGGCGGCTTCCAAGGGTCGCCCGGCCGCGGCGGGCCGGAGAACCCTTCGGGTGGTGCGGGCGACGGGCTCGTTGGCGATGTCGGCGGCGGCGATGACGATGGCTGGGACGGCGCGGCCGGCGCAGCGGGTTGGTTCTGCGCGACCTGCGTCCCGGGGCTTGCGTCCCCGGCCGGCGTGGCCGGCGCCGGAGCGGGTTGTGCTGGCGTCGGCGATGCTGGCGTGGGTTGCGCCGGCGCGGGCGGCGCCGTCAGCGGCGGCGATGGCAAACCCGCCG
>JASHRZ010000484.1 GCA_030037055.1 Alphaproteobacteria bacterium | reverse complement strand
TGGTGTGGCTCGAAATCGGACGGCCTTGGCGATTTCTCCACGTCTTCTTCCATCCGCAAACCTCCTGGATGACCCGGGAGGCGCTGGTGGCGCCGCCGCTCCTGCTTTCGCTCGCCGCCGCCGCGTGGCAAGGCGGCGGGATGCTCGCCGTCATCGTTCTTCTGTTGGCGGCCGTTTTCGTCTATTGCCAGGCGCGCATGCTACGCGCCTCGCGCGGCATCCCAGCCTGGCGCGCTCCGCGCATCGTGGCGCTGATGCTCGCCACCGCTCTCGCCGAAGGCAGCGGGGCGTTCCTGATACTGACGCCGCGCGCGGGCGCCGTCATGATTGTCCTGGCGCTCGTCGCCGTCGCCCTGCGCTCAATCGCCTGGACCGCCTATGGCCGGCAGCTGGCGCAGAGCGGCGCACCGCTGGGAGCGCTCGCGGCGCTCCGCGCCATCGACATGCCGGTGCTCGCGTTCGGCACCGTCGCGCCCGCCGCTCTCCTTCTCGCCGCCTTGGCCTTTCCCGCCCCCGCCGGTCCGATAGCGCTGGCGGCGGGTGCGCTGGCGCTTGCCGCCGGTTGGCTGATCAAACTGGTGATCGTCACCCGCGCCGCATTCAATCAGGGATTCGCTCTGCCGCATCTGCCGCGCCTTTCGCCGGGCAGAGACGCCGGTGCCCGTCCGGGATGGAGCTGAGCCATGGCCACGCACGCAGCGCGCAAGCGCGACAACCCTCGAGCCCACACCTATTTCTCGCCCGATGTCGAGACCATGCCGCGCAAGCAGCTGCAGCGGCTGCAATTCGAGCGGTTGCGCCGCGTGCTGCACCACGCCTATGCCAACGTGCCGCACTACCGCCGGAGCTTCGAAGCGGCGAAGGTCTCGCCCTTCGAGCTGCGCGGCCTCGGCGATCTCCGCCGCTTTCCCTTCACCGCGAAAGCCGATCTGCGCGACAATTATCCCTTCGGCCTCTTTGCCGTGCCGCGCGAGGCGCTCATTCGGCTCCACGCGTCGTCGGGCACGACGGGAAAGCCGACCGTGGTCGGCTACACGGCCACCGATCTCGCCAATTGGGCGCTGCTCATGGCGCGCTCGCTGTTCGCCGCCGGCGTTCGTCCCGGCGACATCGTCCATAACGCCTATGGCTACGGGCTCTTCACCGGCGGGCTCGGCGCTCACGACGGCGCACAGCGCCTCGGATGCACCGTGGTGCCGGCCTCGGGCGGCGGCACGGAGCGGCAAGTCACCTTGATCAAGGATTTCGGCGCCAGCGTGCTGTGCGCGACGCCGTCCTATGCGCTCAACATCGCCGAGGTGGCGGAGCGAATGGGCGTCGATCTCCGCCGCAGCCCGCTCCGCGTCGGCCTCTTCGGCGCCGAGCCGTGGAGCGACGGGCTGCGCCGCACGCTGGAAAGCCGCCTGGGGATCAAAGCCATCGACGTCTACGGCCTGTCCGAGATCATGGGGCCGGGCGTCGCCATCGAGTGCCATGAGGCGCAGGCGGGGCTCCATGGCTGGGAGGATCATTTCCTCTTCGAGATCATCGATCCCGAAAGCGGCGAGCCGCGCGACATTGGCGAGACCGGCGAGCTGGTCATCACGACGCTTACCAAGGAAGCGCTGCCGATGATCCGCTACCGCACGCGCGACATCACCCGGCTCACCGACGAGCCTTGCCGCTGCGGCCGCACCCATCTGCGCCTCAGGCGCATCACCGGGCGCAGCGACGACATGCTGATCGTGCGCGGCGTCAACGTCTATCCCTCGCAGATCGAGGCGACGCTGGTGGGGCTGCCCGGCATCGCGCCTTATTATCAGGTCGTGGTGGAGCGCAGCGGGGCCCTCGATCATGTGACGCTCGAGGTCGAGGCCGATGCCGCCGTGGACGTCGAAGACGAGGCCGCGCGCCGCTCGCTCGGCGCCGCCGTCGCGCATCATCTGAAATCACAGCTCGGCATCTCTTGCGACGTGGCGGTAAAGCGGCCGGGAGAGGTGCCACGCTCGGAGGGCAAGGCAGTACGCGTCCGCGACCTGCGCCCGAAATCGCCGTCCTAGGCACGGGAGGGAGAGACGCAGCCATGCATTTCCGGCGACATGTCTCGCGCGCGCTCCACGAGGACCATGTGACGACGACGGCCGTGCTCGACCGGCTTGAGATGCTGCTCGGCCGCCACCCCCCTGGTCGGCCGCCGCCGCAGGCCGATGCCGACGCCGCGCGGCTGCTGAAGGATCTGATCGCGGCGCTCGACAGCGAGATCGGCCCCCATTTCGCCTTCGAGGAAGCATGCATCTTTCCGCTGCTGGCCGAGGCCGGCGATGGCGAAATGGCCGCATATCTCCTGGAGGAGCATCAGGCGATCCTGCCGCTCGCCCGGCGCCTGGCGGAGATCGCCAAGAGCGCGCGCGGCGCGGGATTCGCCGCCGGGCCCTGGACGCAGTTCCATGCGACCGGGGCGGAGCTGGTCGAGCGGCTCGCCTCCCATGTCCAGAAGGAGGAGATGGGCTTGCTCCCGGCGCTCGACGATTTACTGGACGAGGAAACGGACGGGCGGCTCGCCGTCGCGTTCGCGGCAAGCCGCTGACCCCGCGAGAGAGGAGGAAGAACCGATGCAACACCCTTCCGAGCCGCATGCGGCAAAGCCGCCCGTGCGGATCCGGCCGCTGCTCGTTGCCGACCTCGACCCGGTGGTGGCGATCGACAAGGCTGTCTCCGGCCGCTCGCGCCGGGGCTTCTATGAAAAGCGTCTGGCGCATCTCTCGCGCGACCCTGCGGCCTTCGTGGCGCTCGCTGCGGAGCGCGATGGCAGGCTGGTGGGCTTCGTCTTTGCGCGGCTCTATGAAGGGGAGTTCGGCGGCAAGGTCCCCGAAGCGGCGCTCGACGCCATCGGCGTGGCGGCGGAGGCGCGGCATCAGGGCGTCGGCAAGCACCTTCTCGACGGGATGGTGGTGGCGATGCGCATTCACGGCATCACCGAGATCGCGACGCAGACCGACTGGTCCGACACCGGCCTCACCGGATTTTTTGCCGAGACCGGATTCTCGCTGGCGCCTCGCCTCGTGCTGGAGCGCGCCGTCGGCGGGACAGGCATTCGATGAAGGAGAGGAGACAAGCCATGCCCGCAACCGGAACCACGCCGTCGCGCGCCGGCGCCGAGATCGACTATAGCAGCGCCTCGGGCGACGATTTCGAGGCGCTCTCCCACGACCGCGTGCCGGTCCGATCGATGACCCGCAACGACCTTGATGGCATCCTCGCCATCGACCGCTCCATCACCGGCCGCGACCGCACTGCCTATTTCAAGCGCAAATTCGCCGAGGCCATGGACGAGTCCGGCGTGCGCGTCTCCCTCGTCGCCGAGCGCGACGGCAGAGTCGCGGGCTTCATCATGGCGCGGGTCGAGTTCGGCGAGTTCGGGAGCCTCGAACCGGAAGCGGTCATCGATACCATCGGCGTCGTGGCGAGCCAGGGCCACAAGGGCGTGGGGAGCGCGCTTCTGTCGCAGCTCATGACTAATCTCCAGGGACTGCGCGTCGAGCGCGTGCGCACCGAGGTCGAGTGGAATCATTTCGGCCTGCTGAGCTTCCTCGACCGCATGGGCTTCCGCCCGCATCGCCGCCTGGCGCTTCGCCGCCGGGTGGGTTAGCGCAGCCCTCACTTTGGCGGATGCAGCGAACTGAGCCCCTCGGCGCGCGCTTGAAGTGCATCGTTGTTCCAAAACCGGATGACGCGCGAGCCGAGGCGCGAGCTCGGCGGCGCGCCGGTCGTTTGTCTCGATCCGCTCGGCAAGCCGACCGCCGTCAAGCTCGATCACCGGCTTGAGCGCGGGACACGCAAAATCGGCGATGCGTCGTCCGAGGCAATGCTGCTGGCCAAACCTCAACTGCGCGACGCGTTCGCGCATGGCCCGCCAGAGTATCTTTTCGATGTCCGTATCGTCTCGACGCA
>JASHRZ010000483.1 GCA_030037055.1 Alphaproteobacteria bacterium | reverse complement strand
AGCCCGCCGCCGGAGATGGCAATGATCTTGGTTGTGGGCGCACGCTCCTGCACCTCGCGGATGGTCTCGATGCCTTCCTTCTGCGGCATCAGGATGTCGGTAATCACCACATCGGGCCGGTGCTCGTCCATGAGCTTCAGCCCTTCGCGGCCATTCTCGGCCTCGAACACGCGATGCTTGCTTCCTTTCAGGGTGCGCACCATAAGCTTGCGCATACCCTCGTCATCGTCAATTACCAAAAGTACTGCCATCGGCGGCCTCCTTCATCCGCCGTAAGCTTCGGCGGATCAGCGGGTTAGCGCTCTCAAGGCCTTCGGGTCGATTTTCCCGGCTCCGGCGGGCGGTCTTATTGAACTATTTTAATGCGTTTGTCTTTCCGGAACTACGCTTTAAAGTAGCACGGACGGTCGCGGCTTGCGAGGGGGGATTGAAGGGTCCAACCGATCTTTGACGTCGCGCGCCGGCCGCGCGACAGGCCGGGCTTGGTGGCGAGCGTCGCCGCGGATAAGCTAGGGCCCTGCAAAAGAGACGGGGAGAGCGACCGTGGACTTCCAGTATTCCGACAAGGTGAAGGCGTTGCAGGAGCGGCTCAACCGCTTCATGGACGAGCACGTCTATCCCAATGAGCACCGCTATCACGAGGGAATAGCGCCCGAGAATCGCTGGCAGCCGCGGGCGATCGTCGAGGAGCTGAAGCCCAAGGCCAAGGCTGCAGGCCTCTGGAACCTGTTCCTACCGGAATCAGATTACGGCGCCGGGCTCACCAACCTCGAATACGCGCCGCTCTGCGAGATCATGGGACGCGTGCAATGGGCGCCGGAGGTGTTCAACTGCTCGGCGCCCGATACCGGCAACATGGAAGTGCTGGCGCGCTACGGCACGGCGGAGCAGAAGAAGCGGTGGCTCGAGCCGCTGCTCGAGGGCAAGATCCGCTCCGCCTTCGCCATGACGGAGCCAGCCGTCGCTTCATCGGATGCGACCAACATCCAGTCCAGCATCCTGCGCGACGGCGATCACTATCTCATCAACGGCCGCAAATGGTGGACTTCAGGGGCATCCGATCCCCGCTGCAAGATCCTCATCTTCATGGGCAAGACTGCGCCCAACAACCCCAACAAGTATCTCCAGCAGTCGATGATCCTTGTGCCGATGGACACGCCCGGCGTGAAGCTCCTGCGCTCGCTGCCGGTGTTCGGCTACGACGACGCGCCGCACGGCCATGGCGAGGTCGATTTCGTCAATGTGCGTGTGCCCGCGAGCAACATCTTGCTAGGCGAGGGCAGGGGCTTCGAGATCGCGCAGGGCCGGCTCGGTCCCGGCCGCATTCATCACTGCATGCGGATGATCGGCCAGGCCGAGCGGGCGCTCGAGAAGTTGTGCAAGCGCGTCAAGGCGCGCGTTGCCTTCGGCAAACCGGTCGCCGAGCAGACGGTAACGCTGGAGCGCATCGCCGAGGCGCGCATCATGATCGAGCAGTCGCGGCTGCTGACGCTCAAGGCCGCCTATATGATGGACACGGTCGGCAACAAGCTGGCCCGCGCCGAGATCGCGATGATCAAGGTCGCCGCCCCCAACATGCTGTGCAAGATCATCGATTGGGCGATCCAGGCGCATGGCGGAGGCGGTGTCAGCGACGATTTCGGCCTCGCCAAGGCCTATGCCAGCGCCCGCACCTTGCGGTTGGCCGACGGGCCGGACGAGGTGCACCGCAACCAGATCGCCCGCATCGAGCTGAAGAAATATAATTAGAGTGCTTGCGCTGTTGGACGCCCCGCGTCCCCGCGGCGCAACCGGCTCCGCCTACCGCAAGTCCAAGGGCGGCATGGTGAGACTGCCGGCAGGCGCGGTGGCGAGCTCGAGGCGTTCCGCCACCGGCTGCAGCGCCGCCAGAATCCGGTCAAGGACGGCGAGCCGCGCCGCGGCGCTTTGCTCGCCGCCGCCTGGTGCGCCGCGGCCCAGCAGGCGGGCGATGATGGCGGCGGGGGTCTCGCTCGGCGGCGGGAAGGTCTTGAGGCTGACCTCGCTGTCGGCGGCGATGCCCGCCGCCTGCTTGGCCAAAGCAATGGCCGTGTCGAACCCGCCAAGCGCGTCGACGAGGCCGCGCGTCTTCGCGTCTTCCCCGGTCCAGACGCGGCCCTTGGCGATCTCCTCGACGGCGTTGGCGCCGAGCTTCCGGCCGGCAGCGACGCGCTGCTTGAAGACGTCGTAGACATAGTCGAGCGAGCGCTCGAAACGCTCGCGCTCCTGCGGCGTGAAATCATCGATAATGCTGTCGATGCTGGCGTTGCGGCCGATCTCGGCGGCGTCCCAGGTGATGCCGAGCTTCTCCGACAGGCCGCCCAGCAGCACCTTGCCGCCGACGACGCCGATCGAGCCGGTGAGGCTCGCCGGCTCGGCGACGATCTTGTCGACGCCGGCGGCAATGTAGTAGCCGCCCGAGCCCGCCACATTGCCCATGCTGACGACGACCGGCTTGCCCGCCTCCCGGGCGCGCACCGCCTCGCGCCAGATCGTCTCTGAGGCGGTGGCCGAGCCGCCGGGGCTGTCGATGCGGAAGAGGATGGCGCGGACGCTCGTATCTTCCGCCGCCTGGCGGAAGGCGCGGGCGATGGTGTCGGCACCCATGATCCGCGAGCCCGAGAGCGGGCTCGTGGAGCTGTCGCCGCGGGTGATGAGGCCGGTGCCGTAGATGACGGCGATGGTCGGGCCGCTCTGGTGCGGCCGGTCCGCGTTGGCGAGATAACGCCGGAGCGAGACCAGCGACGCGTTTTCGCCGGCGCGGACGCGCGCCGCGGCGACGGCGTCGTCGCGATATCCAAGATGGTCGACGAGATGCGCGTCGACCGCCTGTTGGGCGGTGAACGGCCCTTGGTCGATTAGGCTGCGCAAGCGAGGCTGGTCGAGGCGGCGGCCCTCGGCGATGCCGGCCACCATCTGGTCGTAGACCGAGCGCAGCAGCGACTCCGTCTCCTCGCGATGGGCCGGCGTCATCTTGGTCTCGGTCAGCGTGTTCATCGCCGTCTTGAATTCCTCGCGATGATCGAAGCGCGGCTCGATCCCGAGCTTGTCGAGCATGCCGCGGAAGAATGGCATTTCGAGCCGGAGGCCGGCGATCCCGACCTCGCCCACCGGCTGCAGCCAGATCTCGTCGAAGGCGCTCGCGAGGTAATAGCTGCGCATGCCCGAGCCGAGCTCGCCGAAGCTGTCGGCGTAGCCGAAGGCGAACTTGCCCTTGGCGCGGAAGAGGGCGACGGCGTCGCGCAGCTCTTGCGCTTGCGCCGTGCCGATTGCGCCGTCGCCGAGACGCGCCACGAGTCCGCCGACGCGCGGATCGCTCCGGGCGCGCTCGATGGCGTCGAGCACGTCGCGCAGACTCGTCAGCTCGCCCAGCAGGACGCGCTCGATGCCGTCGTCGGGCGCGCCTTCCGGCAGCGGCTGAGTGAGATCGACCAGCAGCACGTTCTGCTCGGCGAGCGGCTTCTCGTGCGACGCGACGAAGAGCCACAGCGCGCTCAGCAGGACGAGGGCGAAGACGACGAAGCCGATTGAGGCGAAGAAGCCGACGATGACGCGGCGCATGGACGGGCTCCGGTTAGCGGTCGAGGCGGTGGTACTCGCGGTTCGGCATCATGTCGAGCGCGTAGGCCATGCGGTTCGACAGGTTGAAGAACGCGACGGTGTCGGCGAGGTCG
>JASHRZ010000043.1 GCA_030037055.1 Alphaproteobacteria bacterium | reverse complement strand
TCATAAAGATGCGCCTCGATGACCCGGTCCGTGGCGTAGTGCGAGCCAGGACTGAAGCAGCCGCACCATCCCCGTAGCAGCCGGGTCAGCGTGTCGCGTACCTCCTCCCAGGCCCCCTTGTTGCCCGGCCCGAGTATCGCACTCACCTTGTCCTTCAGACGCTGCACACTCTTCTTCGACGGGCTCGCCCCTGTGTACCAGCGACCCTGTTGCCGGAAGCAGTCCGGGCCGAAGCTGTAACCCAGGAAGTCGAACCGCTCCTGCCGCGCGTCGCGCAGACAGTCCGATCGCCAGACCTTGTCGTAGAGCAGGTAGAACCGGAACGTCGGCTCAGCCTTCGCCTCGCGATAGAGTTTCCTCGGCAGAGTCCGGATCGCTTCGGGTGTTTGCAGGCTCATCGCCGATCACCTCACCTCGTCTGCTTCGGAGACACACCAGAAGTCAGGGTCCTTCCCTTCACCGGCGTTACCCGGCTTCCGCCGGTACTACGACCCTGCCCAACTCCCGTGCCGACCGACGCCTTACAGCGTCGTTGCGGGCGCGACCCTCGTCATGCACGGGTCTCCCCCGCTTGCGCGATCCCCTGTCGCGACGTGCCGTTCCCATTACCCCGGTGGACCGGTGTTGGTGCTGCTGTCGGCTCCTTACCAACGCCGTGCTGCCTTCCCCTTCCTCTGCCAGGGTCGGCGTCCACAACTTCCTTTTCGAGGCCTGCTCAGGGTTCATTCGCCCCATCGTTTCGCTCAGCCGCCCAAGGCGGCCTTTGTCGCGGGGCTCCGACCAGCCAGTTACCCGGCCAAGCCGCCTACCAGCTACCGGGCCAACCGACCATTGCCCGGGCGGGACTTCCAACCGCAAGGTGATCGCGCCCGTCGGGGCGCACCAGAGGACACGGAGAAGGAATAGGTATCGGACGCGCGAAGCCGAAGATCTGTTCTCCGTGCTCTCCGTGTCTCCGTGGTGAACCTCACATGCGATAACCCTGCCCTCAAGGAGGGTGGGGGCGCGCAGCCGAGAAATTAAAGGAATCGAATGGCCGCAAGCGCGGGCGGGAAGCGGCAGTCTGCTGCAGCGACCAAAGCCGGCTCTGCTCTAAGAGCCCGCCCACTCCGGAAAGCCCGCCATGGCACGCACCTCTTGCGGAGTGCGGCCGCAAGCGCGCAATGCGCTGAGGCTGAGGGCCCGGTCGCGCTTGGCATAGCGCCGCCCGCCGGCGTCGACCAGCAGCGGATGGTGGCGATAGCGCGGCACCGGCAGATCGAGCAGCGCCTGCAGCAGGCGATGGATATGCGTCGCCGCGAATAAATCCTCGCCGCGCGTCACCAGGCTCACTCCTTGCAGCGCGTCGTCGACGGTGACGGCGAGGTGATAGCTCGTTGGCGTCTCCTTGCGCGCCAGCACGACGTCACCGAGGCGCAAAGGATCGGCGGCGACGCGGCCGGCGCGCTCGTCCTCCCACCACAGCGTTCCCGTCAGCGCCAGCGCCTTGGCGACATCGAGCCGCAGCGCCCAGGCCGCGCCCGCTTTCCGCCGGGCCGCGCGCTCCGGCAGGCTCAGGCCACGGCAGGTGCTGGGGTAGAGCGCGCCGTCGACCCCGTGCGGCGCCGCCGCGGCCTGCGTGACCTCGGCCCGGATCGCCGTGCGTGTGCAGAAGCAGGGATAAAGCAGCCCCAACGCATCGAGCCGGTCGAGCGCCGCCCGGTAATCGGCGAAATGCTCTGACTGCACCCGCACGGCGCCGTCCCAATCGAGACCGAGCCAGGCGAGATCCCTGAGGATGGCGGCGGCGAATCCCGGCCGGCAGCGCGCGCGGTCGATGTCTTCCAGGCGCAGCAGGAAGCAGCCGCCGGCCTCGCGCGCGGCGCGCCAGCCGACCAGCGCGGAATGGGCATGGCCGATATGGAGCAGGCCGGTGGGGCTCGGCGCGAAGCGGGTGACGACGGCGCTCATGGCGGCAGGAGCTTAGCAAGTGACAGCGGCGGCGGCATGGTCTATGGCTCGAGCGCGCGACGACAGGACAGGAGCCCTATGTTCCCCAGCCTCAGCGGCCCGAGCCGCCCGCCCGCCTCGGGCGGCAGGCCGCGCCAGCTCGTCGTGCTGCTGCATGGGCTCGGCGCCGACGGCAGCGACCTGATCGGCCTCGCCCCGGCCTGGGCGCCGCAGCTGCCCGAGGCGGCGTTCGTCTCGCCGGACGCGCCCTATCCGTGCGACATGGCGCCCTTCGGCAGGCAGTGGTTCAGCTTTCAGGACCGCTCGCCGGCCGCCATCCTCGCCGGCGTGCGCGCTGTGGCGCCGATGCTCGATGCCTTCATCGACCGGTCGCTGGCGGCGCTGGGGCTCGAGGATGGAGCACTCGCGCTGGTTGGCTTCTCGCAAGGGACGATCATGTCGCTTCATGTCGGGCTGCGCCGCGCGCAGCCCTGCGCCGGCATCCTCGGCTATTCCGGCGCGCTGGTCGGCGCCGAAGTGCTGGCGCAGGAGATCCGCGTCCGCCCGAAGGTGCTGCTGATCCATGGCGACGCCGACGAGATCGTGCCGCCGCAAGCGCAGCCGCTGGCGGCGACGGCGCTGAAGGCGGCGGGCGTAGCGGTCGAAACCGTGACCTGCCCCGGCCTCGGCCACGGCATCGACGAGACCGGGCTCAGGCGCGGCGGCGATTTCCTGCGCCGGGCCTTCGGGCTTTAGCCGGTCGCGGTCGAGCTCTCCGTCCTGAGGCGCTGCAGGCCCGGCCGCTCATCGACGCACGGCGGCGGCCGGCGCCAGGCCGGGCGCCGTCGCCCGCGCCGTCTCGCGGCGCGGCATGCGGCATGGAGCGCGCCGACGCCGAAGATGGCGAGGACGAACACCGCCGGGCAGAGCGCCGCCACGGCGAAGATGTTGGGCGCCGGCAGCGCGGTGGAGAGCAGCCATCCTGCGATCCAGGGCCCGCGATCGAGCCGATCTTGGCGACCGAGATCGCCCAGCCCGCGCCGTTGCCGCGATAGGTGCTGGGATAAAAGAGACCGGCGATGCTGTGCAGCCCGAAATGCCCACCGATGACGAAGAAGCCGATGAGCGTCACCGCGACGAAGAATGGCGATTGGCCGAGGTCGACGAGCCCCGCGATCAAAAGCACCGGCACGGCGACGAGCGGCATGGCGGTGATGGCAATGGCGCCGCGATGGTCGGTGAAACGCATCAGCGAGAGGCCGCCGAGCGCTCCTGCCACCGCGGTGATCGAGCCGGCCGTGGCTCCCGCCTGACGCGAGAAGCCCAGCGCCTCGAGCACCAGCGGCGTCCAGGTGGCGAGGACGAACACCGCCATCGAGCTGAAGATGTGGGCGAGCCACAGCAGCGTGATCCAGCGCAGCTCGTCCCTGAACAGCAGCGCCGGGCGGAAATCCTTGGCCACGCCTTCCTCGTCGCTGACGACGAATTCCGCCGCGTCGGGCACCTCGGCGGGCGAGAGGCGGCGCAGCACGCGCGCGACAGCCTCCGGCCGAGCGCCCTCGAGCGCGAGGTAGCGGATCGATTCCGGCAGCGTCGGCAGGAGAAGAAGGGCGGCGAGCAGCGACAGGCCGCCGCCGAAGACGAAGAGCGACTGCCAGCCGAATTGCGGCATGAGCCAGATGGCGATCGGGCCCGCGAGGCTGATGCCGAGCGAGTAGCCGACCATGATCACCGTGACGATGGTGGCGCGCCAGCGCCGGGGGGCGTATTCGATGTTGAGCGCCCAGCACACCGGCAGCATGCCGCCGCTGGCGATGCCGTCGACGAGGCGCACCGCCAGCAGCGCGGCGTAGCTGCGGACAAGCGCGAAACCCAGCGCGAGCACGCCGAAGCTCGCAACGGCCAGGATGATGGTCGGGCGGCGGCCGATGCGGTCACCGAGCGAGCCCAGCGCGAAGCCGCCGATCGTCGTGCCGACGAGGCCGATGCTGAAGAGGTTGCCGATCATGACCTTGTCGAGATGGAAGGCGGGCGCCAGCGCCGGCGCGGCGTAGGCGATGGCGTTCATGTCGAAGCCGTCGAAGAAGGTCACGATTCAGGAGACGAGCACGAGCCGTATCAGGAACGGGCTTAGTCCCAGGCGTTCGACGATCCCGGCGATGTCGATGCGCCGCGTTGCGCTCACGGCCGGGCGTCCACATTGGCGCCAAGCCGCCGCCGCAGCTGGCCGATGTCGAGCTGATGCACGCTGTCGCTGCCGGCGAGGTCGAGCGCATGGGCGGCGGCGGCGCCCATGGCGATGCACGGGCCCATCACCCGCACGCTGGAGAGCGCGGCGCTGTCGGCGTCGATGCAGCGCCCGGCGGCGACGAGGTTGTCGAGGCCCGCGGGGGTGAGGCTCGCGAAGGGGACGTAATGCAGATGGTCCTCGGCGAAGGGCTCCCAAACATAGCCCTCGGCGTTGTGGTGCTGCTCGATCGGCCAGGCGGTGCGGGCGACGGCGTCGGCGAACATCGTGCCTTGGCGCACCTCGTCCACCGTCAGCTGGTGCCGGCCGACGATCCAGCGCGTCTGGCGGATGCCGGGCAGACCGTAAGCGCGCACCCGCGCCTTGCCGAAGGCGGCGGGGAATTCGCGCCGAAGGAAATCCAGCGAGCGGTCGGCCTGCTCCTTGCCGATGAAGCCGGTAGCCGAGGCGGCGAAGGGATCGAGCGGCGTCTCGACATGGTTCATGTTGACCAGCGCCGTGCCGCGGCCGGGGAAGGCGAAGGCGAAGCCGTCATGGCGGACGAGGCCGTAGCTCTGGGCCTTCTCCGCAAGCCGCGCCGAGACCGCCTCACGCGTCGGATAATGCGCCTCGTCGACATGCTCCAGCACCATCATCTGCGAGCCATAAACCACGCCTTCGGCCGGCTCGCGGCAGTCGAGCCCGGCGGCAAAGGCGAGCGCGGCATCGCCGGTGGCATCGACGAAGCCGGTGGCGCGCACGACCACGTCGCCATAGCGCGTCGCGAGCTCGAGCGCGCCGATGCGGCGGTCCTCGAGCCGCACGCGGCGCAGCACCGCGCCGAGCAGCACGGCGATGCCCGCGGCCCGCACCGTGCGCTCGACGAAGCGCCCGAACGCCACCTCGTCGTAGAGCACGACGGTGGTATGGCCGCGGCGGTAGTGGAGCGCGCCCTCCGCGCCGAGCTCGCGCAGGATGTCGTCGGCGAGGCCGTGGGTGAGCTGATAGCCCTCGAGCCCGTTGGAGAAGAGGCCGCAGAAGGTGCCGATGATCGAGTTGACCGCCTGGCCGCCCAGCGCCGGCAGGCCGTCGACCAGCAGCACCTTGCGGCCGAGCCGCGCCGCTTCGACTGCGGCCGAGACGCCGGATATGCCGGCGCCGAGGACGCAGATCTCGGCCTCGTGCTCGCTTGCGGCGGGCGAAGCGCCGCGCCGGACGATGCGCGTCGCAGGGGCAAGGGGCTTGTCGAGCATGGCGCCTCCCTACTCATCGCCTGATGGCCCAAAAGCCGTCCGGCAACCAGTTCCAGACTTGTGGCTAGAATAGCCCGCCGGGGTTTTGCTTAAAGGGCCGAGAGCGGGCCGGGCCGGCGATATCGGCGCTGCTGCGATGACGACGGCCTGCTGTCTCCGCTCCTCTCAAAAGGCGCCTGGCGTCGGCTGCCCGTGAAAGGGTTTGATCTGGGAGGGAATGATCTTGCCGTCCGGGTGGAAGCCGATGAAATCGATCTTGCCTCGTGTTTGCCGGAGACTGGAGAGAGTAGTCCCATTTGCCTTTACGGTCGACGTCGTAGATCCAAACGTCGGGCTTCCCGCTGCCCGTCGTAGCGAGCGCAAATCGGACCGCTATCTGCGGATATCGTCAGGAACCGTCAGAAGGACGTTGGCCTTTCCCGACAAAGTAAGTCCATCACTTTGATGAGAGCGCTATGGTCCTTTCCTGCCCTCGTCATACAGCTTGATGGCGCGTTGTCTGCGGACCCCGGACTCATCCGTCTTTTGCGGCGGCGACTCGATAAACCGCCTCACCTCAGTCACCGACACCGCAAAATTCAATCCCTCTCCCGTCGCCTTGAATGTGTTTACGCCAATGAGGTGACCGCTGTCGCTCAGCAGCGGGCCGCCGGAATTGCCAGGATTTATCGGGGTCTAGGTCTGGGTCTGGATCACGTCCGCGTGATGGAGCGCTCATTCGTAGCCCTTGCGAACCTGGCTGATAATCCCGCGTAAAGGTCCATGCCTTGCCGTCGGATGGCCGATCGCGTTGATGTCGGCGCCCACTTCCATCTCGGCGGCTCAATTCCAATCCAATTCGCGCTCGCAAGGACGGGACCGGCGTGCCGACCACGGTCGTCTCTGTGTGGTCCGTCGAAAGTCCGACGAGCAAGCGGATCATGGTTCAATTCTACAGACACCTCGCGCAGGAAAGCGGTCTCGCCGTCGCGGAAGCCTTGCGTCGGAGCTTGCTGGATGCCATTGACGCGGCCCCTTCCGTGGCCTTCCGGCATCCGCGGTTTTGGGCCCCTGTCATCGTCATCGGCGATGGAGGCGCGACCGTCGATAGCGCGCCGTCGCCGTCCAATATTGTCAGCAACGTCGAGATAAGCGAGGCAGGCGGCGAAATTCTCGCGGCGGCGTGCGACCGGAAGCACTCATGCTCGTTAGAATGCGTTCGGAGGACGATGGCGGGGTCAAATGGTCAACAGAAGACCCTGGATTGGGCGCGGGGAGCATCGTACGTTCCGGCGCCGGGTTCATCGTTGCCGGCTGCAAATGGGACGGCAAGTCAACGCCGGTTCTGCGAGGGATCAACGGAGCCGGTGAGATTTTATGGCGTACCACCGTCCAATTCCGCTTTGCCAGCACGATCGTTCCCGCGATTGCGGCGCTTCAGGACGGCGGGGTGCTGGCTATTGCGGCCCCGCTTGCTGGAGGGGCGCAAAGCCAACAATTGGACGTCGTCCGTTTTGACCGTGGAGGGCAAGAGATTGCGCGCGGGGCGCTCGTCATTTCCGACACGAAAGTCGAAACCGTTCCGAGATTCAGCGTCGCTTTCGGATGGGGCGGCCGTCGTCGCCGTCAACCTGCCGGCACGCCATGATCTCCAAGCCAGCGGGCGCAACGATTTTGGGTACGCTGCAGTTTGCATTCGCAGCCCAGGCGCGTACCTTTACAAGCTTGATCTCGAAGGACTCGCTCCCAGGGCTACTGCTTTCCTGCCGGGTATCCGTACCGATGGCCTGACGTCCGGGTCTGCGCTCCTTTACGCAGGATCGGCGCACAAAGCTTGCGATCCGATCGCCGAGCAAGCCACATTCGGTCATGTCAATCCGGATCTCTCTGCCGCCGAGCTTTGGCATAACGGGGGCGGGTTTTCCACGTCGCTGAAGGCCATTTTCAAGACTGCAGGAAGTTACGCGGGGGTCGGGAACGTGACCGAGGCGCTTTTCGACCGTGACGCGAAGCTGAATGACGGAGGTCACGTCGACTGGTCATCCTTGTCTTTCAAGAAGCGCTTCGAATTCCAAAAAGACCGCCTGGCAGAGATCATGATATTGAACTTCGACGCCGACGGACATGTCGTCGACAAGAAATTCGTTGGCACCGCTTTGCCGAGCTCCGCGGCCGGGATGATGCCGATCGGACGAGGATATATGGCCTATGGCAGCGCCGGATTTAATCCCTGGATCGTCTCAATTCAGCCGGACAAATAGTGCGACGACGTGAAAATGTCGGAGGCAGACGAGCCGGGCAGGGTCGAGCGAGCCGCCCTGTTCGCGATGGTCGTCCCTAGCGCATCGTCGAGGTCTTGATCACGCCGCCGCTGTCGTCCTGCCGCAGATAGCGCTCCAGCCGCGCCACCATGTCCGGTGCGTCCCATTCGGCCGCACCTTCGAGCGAGGCCAGGATGCGGCCGTCGCGGTCGATGAGAAAGCTGGTCGGCAGGCCGCGCACCTCGAAAGCCTGCTGCGCCGCGGTCTCGGGGTCGAGATAGACGGCAAGGCGCTGCAAGCCGAGCTTGGCGAGGAAGGGCTCGACCACGTGGCCCGCGCCGCGATCCTCGGAGATCGCCAGCACGCTCAGCCGGTCGCCCTCGAGCCCCTGCAGCCGATCCAGCGACGGCATCTCGCGCACGCAAGGCGCGCACCAGGTGGCCCAGAGATTGACCAGTAGGACGCGCCCGCGGAAATCGGCGAGCCGCAGCGTCTTGCCCTCGCGGCCGGTGAAGCTCAGCTCGGGCGCTGGCCGCGGCGGGTCGAGCGGGGTAAACTGGCCCAGCGCCGCCGGAAGCGGCGCGACGGTGTCGGGTTCGCTGCTCACGATATTGCCGTGGTCGCGGCGCAGAGGGGCGCCCGGCCAATAGGCGGCGGCCAGCAGGGCCGCGAGGCAGAGGACGACGAGCACGATGACCGCGCCGAGGGTGTTCATCCCGCGCCGCCTCCCCGCCGGCGGCCGGCAGCCATGAGCCGGAAGCTGCGCGGTGAGGCCAAGGAGACGGGCGCCGGCGTCCCGGCCGCGGACCGGGCCTGGGGCGGTCGCTTCGCCGGCGGTCCGGCCGAGATCATGCAGCGCATCAACGTCTCGATCGATTTCGACAAGCGCCTCTATGCGCAGGATATCGCCGGCTCGCTCGCCCACTGCGCCATGCTGGTCCGGCGCAAGATCCTGACCGCCGAGGACGGCGAGGCGATTGCGCGCGGTCTAGCGCACATCCGCGGCGAAATCGAGGCCGGAAGCTTTCCCTTCCGCGCCGAGCATGAAGACATCCACCTTAACATCGAGGCGCGGCTCGGCGAGCTAATCGGACCCGCCGCCGGAAGGCTGCACACCGCGCGCTCGCGCAACGACCAGGTGGCGACCGATTTCCGCCTCTGGGTGCGCGACGCCATCGACCGGCTGGAGCGCCAGATCCAGGGACTGCAGGCGGCGCTGATCGCCCAGGCCGAGCGCCATGCCGGCACGATCATGCCTGGCTTCACCCATCTGCAGGTGGCGCAGCCCGTGACCTTCGGCCATCATCTGCTGGCCTATGTCGAGATGCTCGGGCGCGACCGCTCGCGGCTTGCCGATTGCCGCGTCCGGCTCAATGAATCGCCGCTCGGTGCGGCGGCGCTGGCCGGAACCTCCTTCCCGATCGACCGCGACATGACGGCCAAGGCGCTGGGCTTCGACCGGCCGGCGGCCAACTCGCTCGACGCCGTCTCCGACCGCGACTTCGCCCTCGAGTTCCTGGCGGCGGCGGCGATCGCCGGCACGCATCTTTCGCGCTTTGCCGAGGAGGTAGTGATCTGGACCAGCGAGCCCTACCGCTTTATCCGCTTGAGCGACGCCTTCACCACTGGCAGCTCGATCATGCCGCAAAAGCGCAATCCCGACGCCGCCGAGCTGGTGCGCGCGAAAAGCGGCCGGCTGCTGGGCGCGCTGGCAGCGCTGCTGACGGTAATGAAGGGCCTGCCGCTCGCCTACGGCAAGGACATGCAAGAGGACAAGGCGCCCGTGTTCGACGCCGCCGACACGCTGGAGCTTGCGCTCGCCGCGACCGCCGGCATGGTCGGCGACCTCGCGCCCGACGCTGAAGCGATGCACCGGGTCGCGGCCAGCGGCTTCAGCACCGCCACTGACCTCGCCGATTGGCTGGTGCGCGTGCTGGGCCTGCCCTTCCGCGAGGCGCATCGCGTTGCCGGCGCGCTGGTGGCGCGTGCCGAGGCGCTGGGCGTCGGTCTTGCCCAGCTGCCGCTCGAGGAGATGCAGCGTCTGGAGCCGCGCATCACTGCCGCCATCTGCGACGTGCTGACGGTGGAGAAATCGGTGGCGAGCCGCACCAGCTTCGGCGGCACCGCCCCGGCCAATGTCACCGCCGCCGCCGCTGCGGCCCGCAGGCGTTTCCTTCAATGACAACCCCAGGGCAATCGCACAGATC
>JASHRZ010000482.1 GCA_030037055.1 Alphaproteobacteria bacterium | reverse complement strand
CGGCTCGATCTCAGCTACCTCGATTTGAGCGGCCTGAACTTCCAGCAAGCCGACCTCAGCGGCGCCAACCTCTACGGCGCAGACCTTACCGACGCCGATCTCTCTCGCGCTGAGCTTGCCGGCGCCGATCTCGACCACGCCGTTATCATCCGCGCCAATTTTGCTGGCGCCGACCTTTCAAATGCGAGCCTACTGGCCGCCGTCGCCTATTCGACATTGGATATGACCGGCAGCAAGGCGCCGAATTTCGCCGGCGCCAACCTGACCGGCGCCCGCATCGTCGTGCGGCTCGGCCGCGCCGATCTGACCGGCGCAAACTTGACGCGGGCGGAGATGGCCGTCGATGCCTGGTGGCCGCGCGCCAACCTTTCCAATGATTGGACCGGCTGCGATCTCACCGGGGCGAATTTGACGCGGGCGGATATGCGCGGCGTGCGTCTGGCCTTTGCCCATCTTGCGCGTGCCAGCTTGTCAGGCGCCGACCTGTCGCGCGCCGATCTCTTTCATGCCGACCTGACCGGCGCCGATCTCACTGGCGCGGACTTGAGCGGTGCCGACATGGCCGAGGCAGTGCTGAGCGGCGCGCGCGGACTGCGGCCGCGGAAACCGGTGGATGAGGCACGCGGCCGCGCGCCTTCGGGCCCGTGATCCCCGTCGTCTCGCGCCTTGTCCCGGCAGCCCTCCTCGCCGCCGGCCTGCTCGCATCCGATGCGCTGGTCCACGCGCAGTCGCGGGCCGAGATGGCCGATACCGCGCTCGTCCTTGCCGTCGATGTCTCGGGGTCCGTCACCTCTGAGCGATTTGCCCTGCAGATGGAAGGCATCGCGCGCGCTTTTGAGGATACGGCCGTCCAGGCGGCGATGATGTCCGGCCCGCACCGGGCGATCTTCGTGACGCTGGTGGAGTGGTCGAACCGGCCGGCGGTGTCCGTCCCCTGGACGCTCATCGCCGGCGGCGAGGATGCACGCGCTTTCGCCGATCGCATCCGCCGCGCGCCGCGCGCCGACAGCCAGTTCACCTGCATGGCCGCCGCGCTCGAGCTCATCGCCGACAAGGTGCTGCCGTTCCTGCCGGCACCGGCGGAGCGCACGATCATCGACGTCTCGGGCGACGGGCACGACAATTGCAACCCGCAGAAACCAGTCGATGCCGTGCGCGACGAGCTCGTCGGCGGCGACGTCACGATCAACGGGCTGCCGATCCTCGAAGGCGAGGAGGCGGAGACATTGGCGCCCTGGTACAGCGACCACGTGATCGGCGGCCGTGGCGCTTTTCTGCTGCCGGCCCTGGGCTTCAAGGATTTCGGTCGTGCCATGCGCAACAAATTCATCGTCGAGATCAGCGGCGCCCCGGGAGCGTTGGACGGCGGCTGAGCGCTCACTCCCATTCGAGCTCGTGGAACGCGGCGGCGGCGTTTCGGAGATTGTAGTCGTCGAAGAGGGTCCAGCGCCCGGATTCGCTTCGTGCCGCCGTCTCCATCGCCTCCTCCATCGTGCCGCCGCGGCGAAGGACGGTGCGGATGTCGTCACGCAGCAAGCCGAGATAGCGCTGTTGGTCCGCCAACGCATCGGGCCAGGCGGCGGCGCGTGGGCCGTGGCCGGGGACGACGCGGGCCGCCGGCACTCGGCGCAACTCCTCCATTGCCGCCAGCCACCCGAGCAAACTGCCGTCGAGCGCCGGGACCCGCTCCATGAACAGGAGATCGCCGGCCCACAGCGTGCTTGTCGCGCGGTCGAAAATGCTGAGATCGTTGTCGGTATGCGCGGGAGGGTGCGCCTTGAGCTCGAGCACGCGCCCGCCGAGGTCGATCTCTGCCACGCCGTCAACCAGCCGCGTCGGCGGCATGATAACCGATCCGGCCGCGAGATCGCCCAACGCCTGGCGCAGGCGCCTCGAATAGTAGGCTTCGCGCCGCGCAAGCGCGGCCGGCAGGTTGCGGTGGCCGATGATCTCCAGCTTGTCCGGCAGGAAGGCCGCCGCGCCGAAGACGTGATCGGGATGCATGTGGGTCTGGATGAGGTAGGCGATCGGCAGGTTGGTGTGTCGGCGGATGGCTTCGCGCAGGCGCTCGCCCCAGATCCTGCAGCCGCCACTGTCGATCACGGCAACCCGCTCGCGGCCGAAGATGAAGCCGGTATTGGCGATGGCGCCGAGATTGGCCGGCGTCGCTTCGGCTTGAGCGCCTTGGGAGACAAAGAGGCCGGCCGCGACCTCGGCGACATCGAGCGGCCGGTCGCGCAGCAGGGCAGCTTGGGCGCGCAGCCCCGGCAAGCAGCACAGCAGCACAGCGCCGAGGCCGCGGCAGAGCGCCCGCCGCGAGGTGGTGTGGCGATCGGCCGCAGGCACGCACCGGTTCCGCATCCTCGGCCTCCTTCCAGCCCTACGCCCCTTGGCGGCGGGGCGCCCTCGGCACAAGATTAGAATGCGTCAAGAGAGCGAATTGACACCGCGGAAGTGGCAGCATAAATTGGTAGCGTTGCCTATCTCAAGAGCTGGGGAGGTTGCGGTTATGTGGAAGACTCCGCGTATCGTCGAGGTCTGCATCGGCCTCGAGATCAATTCCTACGCTTGCGCAGAAATTTGACCTGACGCTGCAGCGCCGCTCCGCCGCGGAGCGGCGCTGCCATCCACCTCGGCGCATAGACACGGATCCGGCGGTTCTTCCGCGCAGCGTTGCCGTTGGCGCATGGCGCGCTGCAAAGCCTGCCGGCGCTTCTGGCATGAGCGGAGGGTTCGGGCGATGACGGTGCGGCGCTGTCTCCTGGCACTGCTGCTGCTCGGCACGGGCCTGTTGCCCGCTGCCGCGGCGGAGATGACGGAGACGGCACGGGCTGAGCGCTGGGCCGGCCTTTGGCATGCGCTTTTCGGCGACCGCCCCGTCCAGGACGCCGGGAACGCGCTCATCATCGACGCGCCCGCCCGCGCCGAGAATGCCGCGCTCGTCCCGATCACTCTCCGCCTTGCCGGGCCGCTCGCCAAGGACGCGCGGGCGCTCTACCTCGTGATCGACAACAACCCCTCGCCGCTCGCAGCGGTTTTCCATTTCGGCGTGCTTGCCGAGCGCAGCGAAGTGGCGACCCGCGTGCGCATCGACGATTACACCTACCTGCATGCTGTGGCCGAAGCCGCCGACGGCACGCTCTACGCCGCGCAGCGCTTCATCAAGGCGTCGGGCGGCTGCTCGGCGCCGGAGGGAAACGATCCGTCGCTCACACGCGCACGTCTCGGCAAGATGAAGCTGAGTTTCGTGCCGCCGCCGCGGCGCGGCCAGAGAACCAGGGTGCAGCTGCTGATCAGCCATCCCAACAGCTCGGGGCTGCAGACGGATCAGCTGACGCACACCTATATCCCCGCCGATTTCATCCAGCAGATCCGCATCACCTATGACGGCGCCGAGGTGCTGACGGTCGATAGCGACATCGCGCTGAGCGAGGATCCGAGCATCGGTTTCGGCCTGCTGCCGCGCGCGCCCGGTGAGATCAAGGTCGAGATCGAGGACAGCCGCCAGCGTCATTTCACGCAGCGCTGGCCATTGCCCGCCGCGACGGACTGATTACCTGGAATCGGAGATAGCTGAGAGAGCGCGCGATCGTCGACCGCCGCCTCGCCCTCCGGTTACGCGATCTCTCGCTTTTGCGCCCCGGGGGCGGAGAGGGTCGGGGTGAGATTTGTAATCGTCGCTGCGAGCGGGCGTGCCGCGTTTTGGATTGAGCAAAACGTACCGTTCTTCGGCGCCTCGCGCCTCTTATCCGAAGCATTGCAGGTTGGCTTCGGCCTGCGCCTGGCGGAGCTGCTCGATCGCCTGCTTGATCTCGGGCGGATCGCGGAAGAGGCCGACGCGGCCGCCGACTCCGCCGCCCAATTGCAGGCTCAAGGCCGTTTCCGCCTTCTCGTATTGCTCGAAAGGCAGGTGCTTGGCGATGAGGTCGATGC
>JASHRZ010000481.1 GCA_030037055.1 Alphaproteobacteria bacterium | reverse complement strand
TCATGCCCGGCGCGCGCATGTTGAAGATGGTGGTGATGAAGTTGATCGCGCCGAGGATCGAGGAGGCGCCGGCGAGATGCAGGGAAAAGATCGCCATGTCGACGGCGGGACCGGGATGCCCGATCGCGGAAGAGAGCGGCGGATAGACCGTCCAGCCGACGCCGGCGCCGGAGCCATCGGGCGGCCCCGGCACGAAGACCGAGCCCAGCAGCAGGCAGAAGGACGGCACCAGCAGCCAGAAGCTGATGTTGTTGAGCCGCGGGAAGGCCATGTCGGGCGCGCCGATCATGATCGGGACGAACCAGTTGCCGAAGCCGCCGATCATCGCCGGCATCACCATGAAGAACACCATGATGAGGCCGTGGGCGGTGATCATGACGTTGTAGAACTGATGATTGCCGTGCAGCAGATGATCGCCCGGCGTCATCAGCTCGATGCGCATCAGCACCGAGAAAAGGGCCCCGATCAGCCCGCCCGTTATGGCCAAGACGAGATAAAGCGTGCCGATGTCCTTGTGGTTGGTCGACAGCAGCCAGCGCGCCCAAAAGGAGGGAACATGACCGTGCGCGTGCTCGTCGGCGTGGGCGGTCGATCCATAGGCCATGGGTTTGTCCTCGTGCGATGCCGTCTCAGCGCGCCGCGGTCTGAACCGCGAGCGGCTCGCCGTTATCGGCGAACTTCATCTTCGGGTTGGCTACCCACTTGTCGAAATCGGCCTTGGCTACCGCCTTGATCTCGATCGGCATGAACGGGTGGTTGAGGCCGCAGATCTGGTTGCACTGGCCGTAATAGGTGCCGGGGCGGTCGAACTCCATCCAGCTTTCGTTGGTGCGGCCGACGATGGCGTATTCCTGGACGCCGGCCGCGGGCACGAACCAGCTGTGGATGACATCGGTGCCGGTGACGAGGACGCGCACCTTGGCGCCGACCGGCACGACCGCGGGGTTGTCGACCTCGAGCAGGCGCGGCTGGCCCGGCTTCAAGTCCTTCTCGTCGATGATGGTGCTGTCGAAGCTGACGTCCTTGTTGTCGGGATATTCGTAGCTCCAATACCACTGATGCCCGGTCACCTTGAGCGTGAGGTCGGCGTGCTGCGTGCGGTCGATGTAGTAGAGCAGCTTGAAGGACGGAACGGCGATCACCACCAGGATCAGGATCGGCACCGTCGTCCACAGCAGCTCCAGCAGCGTGTTGTGCGTCGTCTGCGAGGGTGCCGGGTGGCGCTTGGCGTTGAAGCGGATGACGACATAGAGCAGCAGTCCCAGGACGAAGAGCGCGATCAGCGTGATGATGACGAGCAGCTCGTCATGGAGCGAATCGATCGCCTCGCGCACCGGCGTGGCCGCCTGCTGCATGCCGAGCTGCCAATCCACCGGCTCCTCGGCGAATGCCGCCGGCGCCAGCAGCAGCGACGAGGCGACGGAAGTCGGCGCCGCGGCCAAGCGGCGAGCCCAACTCCTGATACCCGCTCGCGCACCCAATCCCATGCAAGTCGAGCCCCTCTGTCGGATGTGGCGGGAGGCGGCAAGGGCGTTGCCCCTGCCTTTAGGCCTCTTCCGCCCGTAAGCGCCCCCCGCATCCGCCGCGGCGGCGAAGGCGGCGCGAGCCTACACCACAGCCCGCGGCCCCGACAACCGCGGCGGCTGCGCCGAACGCCCTGGTCCTCTGGTAATAGCGCCGGGACGGGCATGGCGCCAACCGCAAACTTGCGACTTTATGCCGCATAAACCCGAGGCGTGGCGCGGCTTTGCCGGCGAGCGTGCCCTCGCGGCACCAGGCGCTGGCGCTTGCCGCCGGTGGACCCCATATGCTGCCGGAAGCGCCGCCGGCGCGGTTGCCTCTGGCGCCGGCGCGCCGTCTCTGGCAAGAAGCAACCAAGGAGCATCCCCGTGAGCGACCTCGCCCGCACCGACGCGCTGTTCTTCGGCCGCACCGGCATGGATCGCGGCCGGGTCGAGACCATCCTCGCCGAGGCACTGGCCGGCATGGATGACGGCGAACTCTTCCTCGAATACAGCCAGTCCGAGAGCCTCACCTTCGATGACGGGCGGATCAAGAGCGCCGCCTTCGATACGGCGCAGGGCTTCGGCTTGCGCGCGCTTTCCGGCGAGGCGGCGGCATACGCCCATGCCTCGGAACTCTCCGAGGCGGCGATCCGCCGCGCCGGAAGGGCGGTGGGCGCGGTGAAGCATGGCGGCAGCGCCAGCCTCGCCCTGCCCCCGCAAGGCACCAATCAGAGCCTTTACACCGACGCGAACCCGTTGTCGCAGGTCGACTTCGCCGAGAAGGCGAAGCTGCTGACCGAGATCGACGCCTATGCGCGCGGCCTCGACCCGCGGGTGCGGCAGGTGACGGCGGCGCTGGCGGGCTCGTGGCAGGCGGTGGAGATCATTCGCGCCGACGGCGCGCGCGTCGGCGACATAAGGCCGCTGGTGCGCCTCAATGTCAGCGTCGTCGTCGGCGACGGCGAGCGCATGGAGACCGGCTCCTCGGGCGCCGGCGGGCGGGTCGAGTACCAGCGCTATTTCGATCCCCGGCAATGGAAGAGCCAGGTCGACGAGGCGCTGCGCCAGGCGCTGGTCAATCTCGCCTCGGTGCCGGCGCCGGCCGGCGAGATGACGGTGGTGCTGGGACCGGGCTGGCCCGGCGTCATGCTCCACGAGGCGGTGGGCCACGGGCTCGAAGGCGACTTCAACCGCAAGAAGACCTCTGCTTTTGCAGGGCTCATCGGCCAGCGCGTCGCCGCGCCCGGCGTCACCGTCGTCGATGACGGCACGCTCAAGGACCGGCGCGGCTCGCTCACGGTCGATGACGAGGGCACGCCCTCCTCGCGCACCGTGCTGATCGAGGACGGCATCCTCAGAGGCTATATGCAGGACCGGCTCAACGCCGCGCTCATGGGCATGCGCCCTACCGGCAACGGACGGCGCCAGGGCTATGGTCATGCGCCGATGCCGCGCATGACCAACACTTACATGCTGGCCGGCGACAAGGAGCCGCAGGAGATCATCGCCTCGGTGAAGCGCGGGCTCTACGCGGTCAATTTCGGCGGCGGCCAGGTCGACATCACCTCGGGCAAGTTCGTCTTCTCGGCGTCGGAGGCCTATCTCATCGAGGACGGCAAGATCGGGCCCGCGGTAAAAGGCGCCACGCTCATCGGCAACGGCCCCGACGCGCTGACCAAGATCAGCATGATCGGCAACGACCTCAAGCTCGATGACGGCATCGGCACCTGCGGCAAGGACGGGCAAGGCGTGCCGGTGGGCGTCGGCCAGCCGACGCTGCGCATGGACGGCCTCACCGTCGGCGGCACGGCAACGTGAGGCGCGCGCGGGCGCAATCCGAGTGATGCTTTCCGCCGACCGTCTGCCTGGCCCCTTCCCCCTTGATGACGGGGAGGTCGGCAGTGCGCCAGCGCTGCCGGGTGGGGGGCGGGCGACGTCGTCGGCTTCACTTGTTCCGCCGCGATGGTGATCGTCGACGTCGATGGCAGACAGCACGCCGCGAGCACAATGGATGCCGTCTGCATACGCGTCATCTGCACGCGCTCGGTGTGCTTGACGCGGTGCACGGACAAGTCGGCTGACCGCTTCGCGGTAGCCCCGGACAGTTCGCCGGCCAAAGGACCGAAAGGGTCGTTCCTCCCCCCTGCCCGAGCTCTGCTACCTCGGGCACCCTCCCCCTCAAGGGGCTCTGAAATGGGGAGAAAGGGAATTTTCCGCGTCTCCATG
>JASHRZ010000480.1 GCA_030037055.1 Alphaproteobacteria bacterium | reverse complement strand
CGTCACGCTATCGCAGCAGGGATATTTCACCTGGAAAGAGTGGGCCGCCGCGCTCGCCGACGAAATCAAGCGCGCTTCCGATCGCGGCCAGCCCGATGACGGCTCGCGCTACTACGAGCATTGGCTCGCGGCCCTCGAGCGCCTGGTGACGGCCAAAGGTTTGTCCGACCCAACGTCTCTACTCGCGCGCAAGGAGGCGTGGGCCGACGCCTACCGGCACACGCCTCACGGCAAGCCCGTCGAACTCCGCGCCTCCGCCGCCGATCCGCGCCCGTAGCGGCACGATATATCGTGCCCGGCGCAGCTCTCTGAGCGCGTCCATTGCTCGATCGTCTTGCGCGGAAAAGGCTCTTGCTGGAGGTTTGTCCTGCTCGGCGGGCGGGGAAAATGAGTCCGCCCTGGGACGTTGGGGGCAATCGTCCCAGGGCGTATTCTTGCTGGCAAACTCGCTAAATCTGCCCTGGGGCCGGGGGCTTGGGTGGAAGAGGCTGGGGGTTCAACAGGGGCCTCACTGCCCCGAGTTTCTTCGGAGCCTTCAGCTTCTTGCCATGCGTCGTCTTTGCCTTCCTGGTTGCCATGGTGCTTCTCCTCTCTCGATGTTTTGAGTGCGTTTGAATACCCAACTCCGGGCCTATTGGTTAGAGCTTTCCGGCGCCCTGGGACGTTGGGGGCAACCGTCCCAGGGCGTTAAGGGGGACCGAACCAACCTAGCTCCTTTTAATTAGGCCTTCGGACAACGGCTTCACCGCGCTCAACTTCTTGGCCTTTCGGAGTTTCTTTCTTCCGGTGGTCTTCTTGGTCGCCATTGGGTGCGGCTCCTTTCGCTGGAGACATGTGCACGGCGCCTGCCAATCGGCGGTCGCGCTCGCGCCGGATGCAAACCTCGTTTTTGCCGCCAGATGCGTCTTGCGGCGCGAGTGTTGACAAGGAACCGGCCAAGACTTGTGCGTTGAAATATTCAGAGCGCGTTGAATAATCCAACGCCCGGCTTATTTAGAAGCCTTCGGGCGGGCCATCAGGCGGGGCATGATGAAATCGAGGAGTTTCTCGCGGTCCGACTCGAGGCAGGCCATCACGTTCGGCGCGCCCTGCCCGATGCGCGTGTAGCCGTCCTTATCGACGTCGATCCGCAGGGACTTCATCGCGCACAGGTTCGGCTGGATTGCATATGAGACCGCCACGGGATCGTAGAGCACAGGCGTCGGCTGGCCCCACTGGTGATACAGCTGCGTGAGCGCGTCGGTGATCGGCGTGCCGGTCGCGAAGAGCTCGCCGCGGCGCACTTCATCGAGGCGGATTTGCGTGGCATCGAGTGGCAGCATGTAGATTGGGACGCCGCTGTTGAAGACCTTCTGCGCTGCCGCGACGTCGCTCGCGATGTTGTATTCCGCGCTGGGAGGGGGATTCGGGCCGGCGCCGGGATCGAGATAGCCGCGATAAATCGACCCGCCCATCATGACGATGCGGCGCACCTTGCGGAATGTCGCCAGATCGCGGTCGATCGCCGCGGCGATGTTGGTGAGCGGCGCGATCGTGATCAGCGTGATGTCGTCGGGATGCGCCGCAATCTGCCGGAGCAGAAAATCGACTGCATCCACGTGCTCCTCGGGTTCCGCGCCATCTTCGGCCCAGCGCGCCTGCGTGAACCGCGCCTTGCTGTGCGTGACGATCCCTTCAGCGACCGGAATATCGCTCCGCTCCGCCTGCGCGAGCAGCCGGTTGACGAGCCGCGCGCGCAGATGCGTATCGCCCCAGGCCGTCGTGATGCCATCGATTTCGACCTCCGGCGAGTTGAGCGCCAGGCTCACGGCAAACGCGTCGTCGATGTCGTCGCCGATATCGGTGTCGATGATCACGCGCTGCGGCCCAACGACTATCGTCTGCGTCGCGCGCCCCTTCGCCGCTGCGGCCGAGACATGCCACGCAATGGCAGCAAGCAGCACCACCAGCGCCGCCACGGCCACGATCAAGCGCACATGCAAATGTCCGCGCATGGGCTGAGTCTCGCACCGAAAAGCCATCAGGGGAAGGGAAACGCCGAGTCGTGGCTCGTTCTTACCTCGTCAGCACGTAGCACTGATCGGATCTTCCACCAGAAGTAACGCACGAAAAGCCGACCACGTTGTCGCTGTCCGGCACAGTGGCACGCACCGTCTTATCGACGATCGGCACGGCTGTGATATAGACCGAGCCACCACCTGCCGCCCTGGACGTCGGCGTGTGGAATAGCCACGCTCCCAGAACGAACCCCAGCACCATCGCAAGCCCAGTCTTCAGAATCCTCATCTCGTCTCTCCTCTGCTGTGGTTTCGGAGGTCTGCCGGCGACGATCCTAACGCGGCGGGGTGCCTGGACGGGGAATTAATAAGGTCGGCACCTAAAACGCCGCCTGGCCTCTCCAGCCACAGCCCGAATTCTAGGCGCGGTCGCCCACCCGTTCTCCGTTGCATTTGGCCCTCAGGTGTGCTATAAATACTTTGCGTTTGTTGCTCTTATGTCGCTGACTGCACCACGATGAGGC
>JASHRZ010000042.1 GCA_030037055.1 Alphaproteobacteria bacterium | reverse complement strand
CGATGATGTCGCGCACCCAGTACAGCGTCTCGATGTTGTTGATCAGCGTCGGCCGGCCGAAGAGGCCGACCTCCGAGGGATAGGGCGGCTTGTGCCGCGGTAGGCCGCGCTTGCCCTCGATGCTCTCCAGCATCGCCGATTCCTCGCCGCAGATATAGGCGCCGGCGCCGCGGCGGAGATGAAGCCGCGTGCGGCGCGCGAGGCCCGCCGCCTCGAGCTTGACCAGCTCCTCCTGCAACAGCGCGCGGCATTGCGGGTACTCGTCGCGCAAATAGATGTAGACGTCGGTCGCCTCGACCGCCCAGGCACCGATCAGCATGCCTTCGAGGAAGCGGTGCGGATCGGTCTCGAGATAGACCCGGTCCTTGAAGGTGCCGGGCTCGCCCTCATCGCCATTGACCGCCATCAGCCGCGGCTTGGGCTCGGCGCGCACGAGGCGCCATTTGCGCCCGGTGGGGAAGCCGGCGCCGCCCAGCCCCTTGAGCTGCGAGTCCTCGAGCCGCTTCAGCACCTGCTCGAGCGGCAGCGCGCCGGAAAGGCAGGATTCCAGCAGCGCATAGCCGCCGTCGCGGCGATAGGCGTCGAAGCCGCGATAGGCCGGCGGATGGGCATGGGTCTCGCCGCCCCGCACCGCCGCCGCGAGGCTCTCGGCAGTGGCGTGCTCGTGCAACGCATGGCCGATGGCGGCGACCGGCGCGTTGTGGCAGCCGCCCATGCAAGGGGCGCGCAGCACGCGCACGCCGGCGCCGAGCACCTCCGGCAGCGCCGCCAGCAGCTGGCGCGCGCCGAGCAGCTCGCAGGTGAGGCTGTCACAGACGCGCACGGTGACCGGGGGCGGCGGCGTCTCGCCGTCGAGCACGATGTCGAAATGCGCGTAGAAGGAGGCGACCTCGTAGACCTCGACCAGCGCCAGCTTCATCTCCTGCGCCAGCGCCGCGAGATGGCGGCCGTGGAGGCAATTGTATGTGTCCTGCAGCAGATGCAGGAACTCGATCAGCAGGTCGCGCCGGCGCGGCCGGTCGGCGAGCAGCGTCTGCACCTCGGCCAGCGCCTCGGGCTCGACCTGGCGGCCGCGCGGCAGGTTGCGCCCGCCGCGCCGTCCGGCGCCGGGATGGATGCTGCGCTTGGCCTGCCGGTTCGAGGCGTCCATCTCACCCTTTCAACGCCTTCAGCATCGTGCTGCCGAGCGCGGCGGGGCTGTCGGCGACGCTGATGCCGGCGCGCCGCATCGCCTCCATCTTGTCCTTGGCGGTGCCGGTGCCGCCGGAGATGATGGCGCCGGCATGACCCATGCGACGGCCGGGCGGCGCGGTCACGCCGGCGATGAAGCCCACCACCGGCTTCTTCACCTTGCTCCGCTGCAAGAACTCCGCCGCTTCCTCCTCGGCTGAGCCGCCGATCTCGCCGATCAACATGATCGATGTGGTATCGGCATCGGCCAGGAACAGCTCCAGGCAATCAACGAAACTGGTGCCGTTGACGGGATCGCCGCCGATGCCGATGCAGGTCGACTGCCCGAGGCCCGCCGCCGTGGTCTGCGCCACCGCCTCGTAGGTGAGCGTGCCCGAGCGCGAGACGATGCCGACATGGCCCTTGGCGTGGATATGGCCGGGCATGATGCCGATCTTGCATTGCTCGGGGGTGATGATGCCGGGGCAGTTCGGACCGATGAGCCGGCTCTTGGAGCCGGCGAGCGCGCGCTTCACCGTCACCATGTCGAGCACGGGGATGCCTTCGGTGATGCAGACGATGAGCGGCAGGCCGGAATCGACCGCCTCGAGTATGGCGTCGGCGGCAAAGGGCGGCGGCACATAGATCACCGAGGCGGTGGCGCCGGTCGCGCGCACCGCCTGCTCCACCGTGTCGAAGACGGGAAGGTCGAGATGGGTCGTGCCGCCTTTGCCCGGCGTGATGCCGCCCACCATCCTGGTGCCGTAGGCGATCGCCTGCTCGGAATGGAAGGTGCCTTGCGCGCCGGTGAAGCCCTGGCAGATGACCCTGGTCTCGGCATTGACGAGGACGGACATCAGGCCGCCTCCTTCACCGCTTTGACGATCTTCTCGGCGGCATCCCCGAGATTGTCGGCGGACACGATCGGCAGGCCGGACTCGCCGAGGATCTTCTTGCCCAGCCGCACATTGGTGCCTTCGAGCCGCACCACCAGGGGCACGTGCAGCGCCACTTCGCGCGCCGCGGCGACGATGCCTTCGGCGATGACGTCGCAGCGCATGATGCCGCCGAAGATGTTGACCAGGATGCCCTCGACATTGGGGTCGGAGAGAATGAGCTTGAAGGCGGTGGTGACGCGCTCCCTAGTCGCGCCGCCGCCGACATCGAGGAAGTTCGCGGGATCGCCGCCATAGAGCTTGATGATGTCCATGGTCGCCATCGCGAGGCCGGCGCCGTTGACCATGCAGCCGATGTTGCCTTCGAGCTTGACGTAGTTGAGCGCGTGCTTCATCGCCTCGATCTCGATCGGATCCTCCTCGGCCTCGTCGCGCATCTCCTCGACCTCCTTGTGCCGGAAGAGCGCATTGTCGTCGAAATTCATCTTGGCATCGAGCGCCAGCACCTCGCCGGCGCCGGTGACCACCAGCGGGTTGATCTCGACCACCGAGGCGTCGAGGCTCGTGAACGCTTTGTACATGCCGAGCATGAACCGGGTCGC
>JASHRZ010000479.1 GCA_030037055.1 Alphaproteobacteria bacterium | reverse complement strand
TCGACATAGCTGAGCTGCCCGTTCTCGAGGCGCACATCGCCGAGACTGAGACCCGACAGCGCGCCGCCGCCGGACACGGCCGGCGCCGCCTGCGGCGCCGGCGTCGGGGCGGTCGGCGCGGCCTGGGCGAACTGCCAATTGGGCTTTCCCTGCTTGTCGACCTCGAGCGCGATGATGGGATCGACCAGCACCAGCTTGTCGACCTCGACGCGGCGGCTCAGCAGCGGCAGGAGCTTCAGCCGCACCTCAAGGCTGGCGAGCTTCGCCATCTGCGGGCTTGCGGCGCCGGGCGGGTTGGCGAAAGCGACGTCATCGGCCGTGAGCGCGAGGCTCGGCAGCAGCGAGAACGACACCTTGCCGTTGATCGCGAAGTCGCGTCCGGTGGACCGCTTCACCGCGGCGACGAGTTCGTTCTTGTAGGTATCGACCGGAATGAACAAGGGCGCGGCAACGAGTGCGATGATCACCAGCACAATGAGGACCGCCACTCCAATCAATAGCTTTTTCATGCCCTAACCTCCCTTGCCGGGCGCGACGGCGCAGGGTCCATCCTAGCCCGCCCAGCCAACGCGCGACAGCATGCCGAATCTCGCACGGGATCTCGCGGCAGCGCGCCTGACGGCGCGGCCCCTCGGCCAACCTGGCGCGCCGCCAACGCTGCAGCGTGGGGGTGCCGGCGAACCGGACCGCTAGGCACCGAATCCGCGCGCCGCAATTTTCGGCGCGACTTGGCGCTCAGGCCGAAGCTGGTATGTTGCGCCAGCAAAGCGGTGCGACAAAGCCACCGCCAGGACCGGGAGGCAAAATTGAAACGGCCGATCGCTTTCATCGCCACCATCGCCGTCACCGCGGCGCTTGCCGTGCCGGTCATCGCATCCGACACCGTCAAGATCGGCGCGCTCTATCCGCTGACCGGCAATTCCGCGCCGGCCGGGCAGGCGGCCAAGGCCGCGATCGAGCTCGGCATCGAGATCCTCAATGCCGCGCATCCCGAGCTCAAAGGCCTGCCGCTTGCCGAAAGCGCGGGCCTGCCCAATCTCGGCGGCGCCAAGATCGAGGTCATCCATGTCGACCACCAAGGCGACCCCTCGGTCGGACAGCAGCAGACCTTGCGGCTGATCACCCAGGAGCACGTGGCGGCCCTGCTCGGCGTCTATCATTCCTCGGTGGCGCTGACGGCGACGGCGGTGGCAGAGCGCTACGGCGTGCCCTTCGTCATTGGCGACAGCGTGGCCGCCAACATCACCCAGCGCGGCTTCAAATGGACCTTCCGCGTCACGCCGATTGCCACAGACTTTGCCGCCGCCTACACCCAGTTCCTGAAGGAGATGAAGGCGACCGGCAAGAAGGTCGACAGCATCACCGTTCTCAATGAGAACACGGATTACGGCACTTCGGTCGGCGGCAGCATCGTCGAAGTGGCGAAGAAAGGCGGCTTCGACGTTCAGCAGATCGTCTACAACGCCAAATCCACCGACGTGTCGGCGCAGGTGCTGCAGCTCAAAGAGAAGAAGCCCGACGTGGCGATCTTCGTCGGCTACACCGCCGACGAGATTCTCTATATGAAGACGCTGCGCGACTTCGACTATATGCCGACCATGATCATCGGGGATGACGCCGGCTTCTCCGATCCGTCCTTCATCCCTGCGGTGGGCGACCTCGCCCAGGGTGTGCTCGATCGCAGTGCCTGGGCAGCGGGCGCGCCCGGCAGCGTCACCTTCGCCATCAACGAGATGTACAAGGCCCGGACCGGCCGCGACCTCGACGATACCAGCGGCCGCTGGATGCAAGCCTTCCTGGTGCTGGCCGATGCCATCAACCGTGCCGGCTCGACCGATCCGGCCAGGATCCAGAAGGCGCTGCAGGAAACCGATCTCAAACCGGCGCAGCTGATGATGGGCTACCGCGGCGTCAAGTTCGATGCCTCCGGACAGAACATTCTGGCCTCCACCTACCTCATCCAGCTCCAGGGGAAGGAGTACGAGGCAGTGTGGCCCGAGGCGCATGCCACGGCGAAACTGCAATGGCCGATGACGGGCTGGAAGTAAATCATCCCGTGACCTGCCGCCCCCGGCCCTTGCCGCTGCGCCGCAATCGGGCCCCCGTTGCCGCGCGGACTAGGCGCGAGGACCCGATCCCATGATCCTGCTGCAGGTCGTCGTCGGCGGGCTCCTGCTCGGTGCGCTCTACGCGCTCTTCTCATCGGGCCTCACGCTGATCTGGGGGATGATGAATTTCATCAACTTCGCCCATGGCGAGTTCGTGATGCTCGGCATGTATGCGGCGCTGCTCGCCGCGGCCTGGATCGGCGGCGGGCCGGTTGTGTTCGGCCTGACCGCCGCGTTGGGCCTTTTCTTCCTAGGCGTTGTCGTCTATTTCGCCTTGATCCGCGAGGTGATGCGCGGGCCGATGCTGGCGCAGATCCTTTCCACTTTCGGTCTCGCCTTGCTGCTACGCTATGCTGCCTTCTGGGTCTTCTCGCCCAATTTCGTCACTCTGCCGCATCCCGCGCTCGCCGGCACCATCAGCCTCGCCGGTATTCTCCTCAGCATCCCGCAGCTGGTCGCCGGGCTGGCGGCGGCGGTGCTCACCATCGGCATGCATCTGGCACTGACGCGCACGGCGGTTGGAAGCCAGCTCCTTGCCGTCGCCGAGGACCGCAACGCGGCAATGCTGATGGGCATCCGCCCCGACCGCATGCAGGCGCTCGCCTGGGGCCTTGCCGCGGCGAGCGCCGGCATCGCGGGCGCGCTGATGGCGATCTCCTTCCCCTTCTCGCCGGCGGTCGGCGAGACCTTCGCACTCACCGCTTTCGTCGTCGTCACGCTCGGCGGCTTCGGCAGTGTGCCCGGCGCCATGCTGGCCGGACTGATCGTCGGGCTAATCCAGGCGCTATCGGCCTATTGGTTCGGCCCGATCTACAAGGACGTGGTCGTCTACGGCCTGTTCGTCGCCTTGCTCTGGCTCAGGCCGCAGGGCCTGTTGGGGACGGCGTGACGCGCTGGGGCTGGCTCCCGCTCGCTGCGGCGCTCCTGGCCTATCCCTGGGCGGTTGCCGGCAGCGACAGCGCCGCCTTCCTGCAGGATATGGGCGCACTGGTGCTGCTGGCCGCGATCAGCGCCGCGGCCTGGAACATCCTCGGCGGCTATGCCGGACAGATCTCGGTCGGCCACGCCATGTTCTTCGGCGCTGGCGCCTATATGCCGCTGCTCGTCTACCAGCACTGGCAGATGCCGCCGCTGCTGGGCGTGCCGCTCGGCATCGCGGTAAGCCTAGTGGTTGCGCTCGTCGTCGGTTTCCCGACCTTCCGCCTCAGCGGCCACTATTTCAGCATGGCGACGATCGCCGTCGCCGAGCTGGTGCGCATCGTCGTCGGCAATTGGGACTTCCTCGGCGCCGCGATCGGGCTGCAGGGGCCGGCGAGGGCGCGCGGGTGGTACGATCTCATCTTCCGCAGCGCCGTGCCCTACTACTACATCTTCCTCGGGGTTCTAGCCTTGCTGTTGCTCGTCGCCTGGCAGGTGCAAAGAAGTCGTCTCGGCTATTACCTGCGCGCCGTCCGCGCCGGCGAGCGCGCGGCCAGGAGCCTTGGCGTGCCCGTGCGGCGCTACAAGCTCTACGCGCTGATGCTGAGCGCGGGCTTCACCTCGCTGGCGGGCGCGCTCTATGCGCTCAAGACCGGCTTCGTCGATCCCGACAGCGGCCTCGGCATCCTCGTCTCGGTGCAGATGATCATCATTGCGGCGCTAGGCGGCGCCGGCACGCTGTTGGGGCCGCTGCTGGGCGCGATGATCCTGGTGCCGCTCCAAACCGCGACCAACACATGGCTCGGCGGCAGCGGTTCCGGCCTCACTTACATCGTCTATGGCGGCGTCATCATGCTCATCGCACGCTTCGAGCCCGGCGGCCTGCTCGAGCTCTGGCACCGCCAGGTGACGGCGCGGCTCGCGCGCCCCGGCGAGGTCCGCCATGCTGCTTAGCGCCGAGAAGGTTGCCAAGCATTTTGGCAGCTTCCGCGCCGTAGCCGGCGCCGATCTCGCGGTCGAGGAAGGCGAGATCGTCGGTCTCATCGGCCCCAACGGCGCCGGCAAATCCACCTTCTTCAATTGCATCGCCGGCGATGTCGCGCCCACTTCCGGCCGTGTCGTCTTCGACGGCATCGACGTCACCGGCGCTCCGGCCGAGGCGCATGCGCGTCTCGGCATCGGCCGCACTTTCCAGATGCCGGCCACCTTCGACGACATGACGATCCTGGACAATGTCATGGTCGGGGCGTTCCTGCGCCATCCGCGGCGCGGCGAGGCGCGCGACCGCGCGCTTGAGGTCGTCGAGATGACCGGGCTCAAGGAGCAGGCCGGATTGCGCGCAGGGAACCTTGGCACGCCGGGGCGCAAGCGGCTCGAGATCGCGCGGGTGCTCGCCGCCGGTCCGCGCCTGATGCTGCTCGATGAAGCGCTGGCCGGCTTGACGCCGGGCGAGATCCAGCGCGCGATCGAACTCCTACGCGCCATTCATGCGCTCGGCATCACGCTGGTGATCGTCGAGCACATCATGGAGGTGATCCTGAGCCTCACCCGGCGCGTGCTGGTGTTCAACCAAGGCCATGTCATCGCCAGCGGCAAGCCGCAAGACGTCGTCAATGACCCCGCGGTGATTGAAGCCTATCTCGGTCGCGGCCACGGGGGCGCGCGGCGTTGATGTCGGTGCCGAGCCAGCCCTCTGCGGTCGGCCCTCCCTCGCCAGGGGCGAGGCGACCGGCTCTTCTGGCGGTGCGGCATCTCGAAGTGCGCTATGGCGACCTCGTCGGCGTCGCCGATGTATCGCTGGAGGTCGCCGAAGGCAGCGTGGTGGCGCTCTTGGGCTCGAACGGCGCCGGCAAGACGACGACGCTGAACGCCGTCGCCGGGCTGGTGCGAGCAAGCCGCGGCAGCATCGACTGGCGAGAGAAGCCAATTGCGAATTTGCCGCCCTTCGCCATTGTGTCCAAAGGGCTGGCGCTCTCGCCGGAAGGCTGGCGCCTGTTCTTCGGCCAGACGGTC
>JASHRZ010000478.1 GCA_030037055.1 Alphaproteobacteria bacterium | reverse complement strand
GATGAAGGCAGCGCAGAGCGTGCCGTCGCCTTCGGCGGCCTGCAGCCGCTCGCCCGGCATCTTGCGCACGAAGCGCGCGACCGCGGCTTCCTTCTGCATGCCGATGACGCTGTCGTAATCGCCGCACATGCCGGCATCCGTCATATAAGCGGTGCCGTTGGCGAGAATCCGCGCGTCCGCGGTGGGCACGTGGCTGTGCGTGCCAATGACGGCCGAGACGCGCCCGTCGCAGAAATGCCCCATCGACATCTTCTCCGAGGTCGCCTCGCCGTGGAAATCGACCAGGATGGCGTCGACTGCGCCGAGTGGATGCTCGGCCAGCAGCCGGTCGATGCCGGCGAAGGGATCGTCGATCGCGTCCATGAACAGCCGCGCCATGGCGTTCACCACCAGCAGGCTTCGCCCATCGGCCAGCGCGAAGACGCCATGGCCCCTGCCGGGCGTGCCCGGCGGGAAATTAATCGGCCGCAGCAGCCGGGGATCACCGTCGATATAGGCGATGATCTCGCGCTTGTCCCAGACATGGTTGCCGGTGGTGATGACGTCGACGCCGGCGGCGTAAAGCTCGGCGCAAATCCTGTCGGTGATGCCGAAGCCATGCGCCGCGTTCTCGCCGTTGGCGACGACGAAGTCGAGCGCAAGCTCGCGCCTGAGGCGCGGCAGGTGCGCGATCACCACCTCGCGGCCGGAGCGGCCGACGATGTCGCCGCACAGCAGAAGCCTCATCTTCGATCCGTCCTTTTCGCCGGCGACGCGCGCCGGCCGCGCATCATAGCACGCGCCCGGCCGTCCTTCCGCGTAGGGCGGGGAGAAGGCGAGGATGGAGCCGCCTCGGCCGTTGGCATTGCTTAACCCTCGTGGCCCGCTTTCGCAGGTGGGAGCCATATACCGGGACCACGGTCCCGGCAGGGACAGCCCCCTTGAGGTACATATCGGCCCCGGGGTTCGTGCGACCTGACGCGCCGCGCAGCCCCATCCTCGCGCTAAATGTGGACGGTCTCGAGCCGCGCGGCAATCGTTTCGATGCGCTGGGCGAGATTTTCGATGCCGGCGGCGGCGATGTCCTCATCGAGTCCAGCGCCGTTGCCGGGCCCGCCGGACTCCGCCCGCGCATCGGCCAGCTCGTCCGCCAGCACCAGCGCCGCCATCACCAGGAGCCGGCTCTCGCCGATCTGTCCCAGCTCGCGCGCGAAGGTCTTGACCTTGGCGTCGACGTAGCGCGCGAGTTCCTCGATGCGCTGCTCCTCGCCGTCATTGCAGGCGACAGGATAGCTGCGCCCATTGATGGTGACGGTGACTTGCGCCATTACCCCTCCAGCGCGCGGTCGAGCCGCAGGATCGCCGCGTCGAGCCGCGTCGCGACGCTTTCCGTCGTCGCCAGCAGCGCCGCGTAATCGGCCTTGGCGGCGGCGAGCGCGCCGGGATGCTCCGCATCGCTCTCGCCGGTGCGGATGGCGGCTTTCTCGAGCCGCCCCACCGCCCGCTCCAAGCGCTTCACCGCTTCCTCCAGACTGCTCATGGGCCCCGCCGCGTCGCCGCGGAAACAGACACCTTACGCGCGCGGGGAACGCTGCGTCAATCGCCGCTCGGCGCGGATTTTTCGGCTTCCCGCTGCATCGCAGGCGCCGGTTGCCTATACTTCCGACCATGCCGCGCGGCGGGAAAGTCGAGCGATGAAAGCGGTTGCCGGGCGCTGGCAGCCCGAGCGGCTGCCGCGCGAGGTGCGCCGCATGGCCGAAGCGGCAGCCCAGCAGGCGCGGTTGCCGCTCGGGCAATGGCTTGGCGAGGTGATCCGCGCCACGAGCGCGATCGAGCAGGTGGCGCCGGAGTCGACCGCGTCCGGCGCGGCGCGGAAGGCGCTGGCGCTGCTCGCCGGGGCCCTGCGCTCCGGCGACTGCCCGCCGCTCGACGAGGCGCGCACCTATCTGCGGCTCATCACCGAGTTCGGCCTCAGCGCCGCCGAGGTTGCGGAAGGCGTCGATCGCCCGCAAGCGCATGTCGCGCGCGCATTGCAGTTGTTGACGCTGCCGCAAAGCGTGCGCCGGTTGATCGAGCAGCGCGCGCTTTCGGCCGAGCACGCTTACGCGCTGCTCGAGGCGCGGGACCCGGCGCGCCTGGCGGAGGCGACGCTCGCCTTGGGGCTCGCCGCCGACGAGACGCGACAGCGCGCCCGCGCCCAGAAAGGCAGGGCCTGATGCCCGAAGCCGCCGCGGGCGAGGCCTGGACCGAGGATCTCCTCGACGCCGACAGCTTGCGCCTTGCCGAGCGCGCAGCGCGCGCCGCCGGCCTGTCGCTCGAGGCCTGGATCGAGCGCGCCATTCGCCGCGCCTGCGCCGGGCCGGGCGAGGTCACGGTGCTAGCGCCCGGCGCCGCGGCACCGAATGGCCCCGCCGCCGCCCTCGCCGGAGGCGGCGCTTGGCCTGTCGTCCTGGCGCTCGCGCTGTTGCTGCTGCTCGTCGGCGGCTTTGCCTTCCTCGCGCTGCCGCTCGCCACGCACACAGCCCTGCCGCCGCCGCGCGACGTCATCCTGGCGCTGCCGCCCGAGGCGTCCAAGGATGATCGCGAGCCGAGCGATCCCCGGCAGCTCGTCGCCTGGCTCGAGCCGCGCGCGAGCGCCGGCGATGCGCTCGCGCAGTATCGGCTGGGCACGCTCTACGCGCTCGGCAAGGGCGTCGACAAGGATTATGCGCGCGCCGCGCCGCTGCTGTACGCCGCCGCCGAGAGCGGTCTCGCCGAGGCGCAGTACGACTACGCGGTGCTCTGCGAGAACGGCTTCGGCGTCGCCAAGGATCCGGTGCAGGCGCTGGCTTGGTATCGCGAGGCAGCGGCGCAAGACCACGCCAACGCCACGCTTGCCCTTGGCTACGCCTTCGCCAAGGGCGTTGGTGCCACGCGCGACATGGTCGAGGCGGCGCAATGGTTCCGTCGCGGCGCCGAACTCGGCCTCGTCGACGCGCAATACAACCTCGCTCTTCTCTACGAGCACGGCGAAGGCGTGAGCCGGTCGCCCGTCGACGCCTATGCCTGGTACACGATCGCCGGCGCTCGCGGCGACCAGGGCGCGCAGCAATCCGCCGACCGAATCGCCAAGGGCTTCTCGGCCGCGCAGATCAAGGACGCGCTCGCGCGCCTTACCACGCTGCGCCAGTCGATCAAGAGCGAGCGCTGAGCTTCGCCTCAGCGCAGCTTCCCTGCCGCTACCCACCAGCGCGGCTGTTCGGCGCCGAGCCGCGCCGCCGCCGCCTCAGCCTCTTCCGCCCGCGCGAAGAGCGCGAAGCAGGTGGCGCCGCTGCCGCTCATGCGCGCCAGCAGCGCGCCCTCCAAACGCTCGAGCCGCTCCAGCACTTCAGCGATCTCCGGCGCCAGCGCCGTTGCCGCTGCGGTGAGATCGTTGCGCCGCTCGGCGAGCAGCGCCGCGAGACCGGCCGCGTCCCGCGGCATCGGCGCGAACCGCGCCGGCGCCGAGAAGGCGCCAACGCGCGCCTTGAAGACGGCCGCAGTCGCCAGCGCCCGGCCGGGATTGACCAGCAGCGCCGCCATCGCCGGCAGACCGGGCGCAGGTTCGACCGCCTCGCCGATGCCGCCGAGCCAGGAAGCGCGCGAAGCAAGGCAGACGGGCACGTCGGCGCCGAGCTTGGCGCCGATGCCAGCAAGCC
>JASHRZ010000477.1 GCA_030037055.1 Alphaproteobacteria bacterium | reverse complement strand
AGGCTGCCGATGCCGGAGCGGGTCACCGCCGAGATATGGACGAAGACGTCCTTGGCGCCGTTATCGGGCGCGATGAAGCCGTAGCCTTTGGTGGCGTTGAACCATTTCACAGTACCGATGGACAAAAGGTCCCTCCATAGGTGGTGGACCGGCGCGCGGTTGCGCGACGGGTCAATGTCGTTTGGATAGGACCGGGTCGGGCTCAGCAAGGAGCGAAGTGACGGGCCGAGCCAAAGCGAAGTGACAGGCGAATAGATAATCGCCCACCGGCGAATTGCAAGTCCGGGCCGGACGCGCTGATACGTCAATTTTAACCCCTGGCATCGGCAGAACGTGCAGCCTCAGGAAGGACAGTTTGTCCCGGTCGCCGCGCTGGAACACGATTTCATCGCGAACGGCGCGAAGAAACCGCATCTCCGCAGCCCCAGCGGGTCGCAGCATTCGAGGATCGCCCATTCCCCGTCTTGAAAGACGTTCTCCACGATGCAGACCATGTCGGCTGCGGCGAAGTCGGCCGCGAACATCTTGCCGATGGCCTCGCGCCCCTTGACCGCTCCCTCGGCGACCTGATGGTTGATCGCATCGTCGGAATAGAGCGCTGCGAGTGCCCCGACATCTGCTCGGTTGAACGCGTCGACCCGCGCCTTCACCAGGTGCTTGGGCCGCATGGCTCGGCTTTCCCCCCACATCGGCCGCACGGGCGATTCAGACGCCGCCGCAACGGCGGCATCAAGCGCAGGCGGCGCCGGACGAGGATGCGATCAAGACGCCGCTAGGCCGGCTCCTGCTGCGCCGAAACCTTGGCGACGGGCCGCGGCTGGTTCAGCTCCGTGAGCAACTTCAGCAGCTGGATGATCAGCCCGCGCAGCCGCTTGTCCTCCAGCGCCATCACCGCGGAGAGCTGGCGGTGCAGCTCCTTGCCCTCGAGCGCGGACACTGTCGACTCCCGCACCGGTGCGGCGGGCTCGCCGGGGTCGGCGCCGATGCCATCGAAGAAGTACTGCTCGCTTACCCCCAGCGCCGCGGCGAACTCATGCAACCGGCTGGCGCTGACGCGGTTCTCGCCGCGCTCGTATTTCTGCACCGATTGGAAGCTGATACCGACGTGTCTGGCCAGCTCGCTCTGGGTCAGGCCGCGCATGATGCGCTGCAGCCGGATGCGCGCGCCGACATAGACGTCGATCGGGTGTGGGCCGTCGATGATGATGGTCCGGCGCCGTTGCCGCGGCTTTGCCGGTGCCTCGGTAGCGAGCCTGCTCATGGTCTTCCCCCGCTCTCGGCCTCCAAGGTTCCCGCTGCTCCGCCCCCGGCCTATCTGTTTTTTTATCACGGAGCGAGACGCCGCCCCGCGCACTCGGCAGTTGTAGCACTTTTGCCATATTGGGAGATAGACGGTCTCTCGCGCGGGGCGGCGATGATCAGCCGGGTGCGAGCCGATCCGCGAGCGCGGCCAGCGCCGCTTCCGCCGCCGCCCGGCCGGTGAGATAGGCGCCGTGGGCAGTGGAGAAGTCGTTGGCCGAGCAGGCCTCGCCGGCGAAGAACAGCCGGTTGTCGACCGGCGCGGCGAGCGCCGCCCGGTCGTCGGCATGGCCGGGCAGCGCGGAGGAATAAGCGCCTCGCGCAAAGCGGTCGCCGACCCAGGCGGAGGCGGCGAGGAAGGAGAGCCGGTCGCGGATGCCGGCGCCGTAGATACCGGCAAGCTCGTCGAGCGCGAAGGCGGTCATGGCCTCCGGTCCCTGGCGCTCGAGCTCGGCGGCAAGCCGGCCGCCGAAATAACCCGAGATCAGCGGCCAGCCATGCGGGCGCAGCAGGTAGCCGCCGGTGGCGGTGCGGTCGGTATGGCCAAGCACGTGGCGGTCGATGGGAAAATCCCCGGCGCCATCCTTGATGGCGAGAAACAGCTTGTTGGCAACGCCGAGCGGCAGGCCTTGCGCGGCGGCGAGCTTGTCAGGGAGCGCCGGAGCGAAGCGGATGGTCTCCGCCGCCAGCACATTGCTCGGCACGGTAATGATCGCGGCGCGGGCGCACAGCGTGCCGCCGCCGGTGGTGACGGCGATATCGGCGCCGCGATGGTCGATCGCCTCGACAATGGTGCCGAATCGGATCGGCAGCTTCGCCGCATGGGCGGCGATGAGCGTGCCGTAGCCCGCTAGCACGCGCCAGTTGATGCCGCTGTCGGCATAGCGGGCATGGTCGAGGATCGACAAGCGGTCGAGCTCGACGCCATTGGCCCAGCTGCTGATCGCATCCAGCAGCCCGTTCCATCGTCCGCCGGGAGCGAGCAAAGTGCTCGCGGCTGCGTCCTCTTCCCGCGCCGCCGCCGCATCGAAGCGCTCCTCATAGGCGCCCCGGGCCGCCTCCCAGTCCGCCTGCGCGGCATCACCAAAGCGCGCGGCGATTCGGCTGCGCCAGTCCGGCAGCCTTTCGTCGATGGCAAAGCCAGTGGTGCGGGCGATCTCCGTCCAGGGGTTGCGATCGGCCGAATGCAGCCACTCGCAGCCGAGATCGACGGCAGGACCGAGCGCAGTCGGTACCGTCCAGGCACGGCCGCCGACGCGCTCGCGCGCCTCAAGGAGCAGGAACGAGACGCCTGACTCGGCCAGGCGACGCCCGGCGGCAATGCCCGCGGCCCCGGCCCCGACGACGACGATATCGACCTCGCTTGCCATTCGCTTCTCGCCCGCCCGGTCTCGGTCCCGACCCATAGAGGGTCCGGCGCGAGGCTGGCAACCGGGTGCCGGATCCCCTGTCGGGTCCGCGATTTTTCCCGTGAGTTGCACCTCGGCATTGGCTAGGAAGGATTGATGCTCGATGTCGAGACCATCGCCCGCTTCATCCGCGAGACCGCCGCCGTGGCGATCGTGCCGCGCTTCCGCCAGCTGCGGCAGGAGGATATCCGCGAGAAGAAGCCGGGGGATTTGGTCACCATCGCCGATCTCGAGGCGGAACGCCTGCTCGACGAGCGGCTGCTGGCGGCGATGCCGGGCTCCGCGGTGCTGGGCGAGGAGGCGGCGGCCAAGGATCCTGCGCGCCTCAAGCTTCTCGCCGGCGAGGCGCCGGTCTGGGTCATCGATCCCATCGACGGCACTGCCAATTTCGCCCGCGGAGAACCCGGCTTTGCCCTCATCCTCGCGCTGGTCCAGGGCGCCGAGGTCCGAGCCGGCTGGATCTACAATCCGCTTGACGACAGCATGGTGCTGGCCGAAGCCGGCAGCGGCGCATGGAGCCAAGGGCGCCGGCTCGCGGTCGATCGCGAGGCCAGCGCCGAGCACATGGTCGGCGCCGCCTACGGCAGGACAACCGCCGGCGTGCGCGCCGCCAAAGCGCTCGGCGACAGCGGCCGTATCGGCGCGGTGCGCAACCTCGGCAGCAGCGCGCTCGAATACAGCGACGTCGCGCTCGGTCGGGCGCATTTCTCGCTGCATTCGCGCTCGCTGCCCTGGGACCACGCGGCCGGCATGCTGATCGTCGCCGAGGCCGGCGGCATCGCCGGCTTTCTCGACGGCGCACGCTATGATCCCCGCATCGCCGACCGGGCAGTGCTCGCGGCGGCCAGCCGCATCGCCTGGGATACGGTCCGCGCCGTCATCGGTGCGCTGGCGTGAGGCCTTTGCATTTGGCGCCGTAGCAGGTGGCGTCTTCCGGCCCGCTCTCCTATGGTCGCGGCACAGCGGCTTTTCGGAGCGGCGTCGTGGCGCGCGGGCACAATATCGGCCGGGCCATCCTCTACATGGGGTTGGCGATGGCGCTCATCCCCTGCCTTAACGCCTCGGCGAAATATCTCGGGCACGGCTATGCGACGGTGGAGATCGTCTGGGCGCGCTATGCCGGGCATTTCGCCTATATGCTCGTCGCCTTTTTTCCACGCCGCGGATTGCGCCTGTTCTACACCGGGCGGCTCGGCACCCAGGTGCTGCGCTCGGCGCTGCTGGTGACCGCCACTGGCGTCTATTTCACCGCGCTGCATTACACCGATCTGCCGACCGCCGCCGTCATCAGCTTCGTCTCCCCCTTCATGATCACCGCGCTCTCCTTCGCCATGCTGGGCGAGCCGGTCGGGCCGCGGCGCTGGGCGGCGGTGGGGGTCGGATTCCTCGGCGCGCTGATCATCCTGCGCCCGGGGTCGGGCGTGGTGCACCTCGCCTCCTTCCTGGTGCTGATCAGCGCCGCCTGCAACGCGCTCTACCAGCTGTTGACGCGCAGCCTTGCCGCGCGCGATTCGGCCGAGACCTCCAACACCTACATTGCCGTGGTGGGATTCGTGGTCACCAGCCTCGCCGTTCCGTTCTTCTGGCAGACGCCGCGCTCGCCGCTCGACCTGCTGCTGTTCGTCAGCCTCGGCATTTTCGGCGGCTTCGGCCATTACTTCATCGTTAAGGCGCTGGAATGGGGCCCCGCGGCGGTGATCGCACCGCTCAACTATGCCCAGCTCGTCGGCACGGTGATCATCGGCTACGTCGTCTTTGCCGAATGGCCGGATGTCGGCACCTGGATCGGCGCGGCGGTGATCATCGCCAGCGGCCTCTACATCTTCTACCGTGAGCGCGCGCTGCAGAAACGCGCTAGAGTGACCGGCGCCACCGAGTGAAGGGAAGCCCCGGATGCAAGGCAAGGTCTGCGTCATCACCGGCGCCACTTCGGGCATCGGCCTTGTCGCCGCCGAGCGCCTGGCGGCCAAGGGTGCGCGGCTGGTGCTGGTCGGGCGCGACAAGGCGCGCGGCGAAGCGGCGCTCGCGCGCATCCGGCAGCGCGCGCCCGGCGCGCAGCTCGCCATCCATTACGCCGACCTGTCGCTGCTGGCCGAGATGGAGCGACTGGCGGCGGCGATCGCCGCCGCCGAGCCGCGCATCGACGTGCTGATCAACAATGCCGGCGCCATGTTCAGCCGGCGCAGCGTCACCGCCGACGGGCTCGAGCGCACTTTCGCGCTCAACCACATGGCCTATTTCGTGCTGTCGAACCGGCTGCGCGATCGCCTGGCGGCGGCGTCGCCCGCGCGCATCGTCAGCGTCGCCTCCGAGGCCCATCGCGGCAATACGCTCGATTTCGACGATTTGCAATCGACGCGCAACTATCGCGCCTTCACGGTTTACGGCCGCTCCAAGCTCGCCAATATTCTCTTCACCCGCGAGCTGGCGCGGCGGCTGGCCGGAACCGGCGTCATTGCCAATTGCCTTCACCCGGGCTTCGTCGCCACCCGCTTCGGCGACAACAATGGCGGGCTCTTCCGTCTCGGCGTCGGCATCGCCAAGAATCTCTTCGCCATCGCGCCGGAGCAAGGCGCCGAGACCATCGTCCATCTCGCCGCCGCGCCGGAGGCCGCCGGCGTCAGCGGCGGCTATTTCGCGAAGAGCCGTCCGGCGACGCCGAGCGCGGCGGCGCAGGACGATTCGGCGGCAAAGCGGCTCTGGGAAGCGAGCGAGAAGATCGCCAAGTTGCCCGCCTGAGGCCGGGGGCTCAGCCGGCGGCGAGCGGGGTGAAGATGATCGGCCGCTCCCAGA
>JASHRZ010000476.1 GCA_030037055.1 Alphaproteobacteria bacterium | reverse complement strand
GAGCTGATCTTCCTCTATCGCCGGCCGATCCTCGACTACTGGTGCGAGACCGGCGAGCCGCTTTACGCCGTGGTGCGCCACGTGCTGATCCACGAGATCGGCCACCATTTCGGCTTCAGCGACGAGGACATGGAGCGGATCGAGCGGGAGGCTTAGCCTAACTTGGCCGCTTTGGGCGGTATTTTGGGGATTTTCGCGTCGCAAGCGACTGATGTAGAAGGGGCTCGGGCTGGAAATCGGCTGGAGTGAAGACCTTGGCTATTTTCAAAGGTGGAGCGGCTCTGATCATTGAGGGCCGTCATGTTTTTGCGGGCGACGATTCGCAAGAAGGACGGCAAGGAGGACGCTATTTCGGCGTTGTCGAGAACAAGCGCGTGGCTGGTGGACAGGTGGTGCAGCGCCATGTGCTGTATTTGGGGGAAATCAAACGACAGGCAGGCGCTGGCGTGGCGTAAATCGATCGCGGTCTTTGAAGAAGGCGGGTCCAAGCCGCGAACGCTGTGGCTGGATCGCTGCCAAGGTCTGCTGCTGGACACCTCGATTGTCCGCCTGAAGGTGTCGCGGGTGCGGCTGTGCCGGCCGCGGGTATTTGGCTCGTGCTGGCTGGCTTTGATGCTCTGGCAAGAGTTGCGGCTCGGCCGGTTCTGGGGACTTCCCGGCTCGATCGCAAGAACTTCAGGCAGGCGCGCCGGCGCGAGGGGCGATATTTCTTGCGCACCAATCTCATCGAGGACGATCCGGCCAGGCTGTGGAGCTACCACCTTCGGTTCGTTCGGGTGGCGTTCAAGAGGGCGATTTCGCCATCCGGCCGATCTTCCATCAGCAAGAGGCGCGCATCGAGGCGCACATTTCCATCGCCTTCCTCGCCTATCGTGTCACGCTCGGCCGCCGCCTGCGTGCCTTGGCGCCGGGCCTGACGCCGCACAGCGTGCTCGAGAAGTTCGCCGCCGTGCCGATGATCGACGTGCACGTGCCGACAACCGATGGCCGCGAACTACACCTCATGCGCTACACCGAGCCGGAACCGGAGCTCAAGCCCCTCTTCGACAAACTCAAGCTCACGCTGCCCGCTCAGCCGCCGCCGAAAATCACCGAACGCCAGATCCAAAAACCTTCGCTGTAGTGAAGACCTCCAGCGAGGCACTCTTACGATATCAACCGCTTAGGTAATTGCGACCCCTCCAATCGGCTAAGTTCGGTTAGAGCAGCGCATGCACCCGCCGCTGCAGCTCCGGCAGGACCTCGGCGGCGAACCACGGGTTTTGCGTCTCCCAGGCGGTGGTACGCCAGCTCGGATGCGGCAGCGGCAGGAAAGCCGGCAGGAAATCGCGCCAGGCGCGCACCGTTTCGGTCATGCTCTTCTGCGGGCGCGCTCTCAAATAATAGTCGATGGCATAGGAGCCCACGAGGAGCGTCAGCTCGATCCCGGGCCAGGCGGCGAGCACGCGCCGATGCCAGAGCGGCGCGCATTCGGGCCGCGGCGGCAGATCGCCGCCCGCAGCGTCGCGGCCGGGATAGCACAGGCCCATCGGCAGGATCGCGATGCGGCGCTCGTCGTAGAAGGTGTCGCGCCCGATGCCGAGCCACTGGCGCAGGCGGTCGCCGCTGCGGTCGTTGAAGGAGAGGCCGGTCTCATGCACTTTCGTTCCCGGCGCCTGGCTGATGATGAGGAGCCGCGCCGAGGGGAGGCCGCGCAGCACCGGCCGCGGGCCCAGCGGGAGACTCGGGGCGCAGACGGCGCAGGCGCGCACTTCGGCCATGAGGCGGTCGAAGATGTCTTGTCCGACGTCGAGGCGGGCGCGCATGAGGGAGGGAGGCGAGCGGGAGCAGACTACGTCATCGTTGTACACCGGCGACAAAAAAATCTGTGCGTGCTGAAGCACGCGGCGCCGGAGACCCGCGCGGGATCATCATAAGCCCGCACCCCTCCGCGGCCAAGGCTCTCGCTCGCGCTCGATGGTGTTGAGCTCGTCGGATACGGTAGTGCGGTGCATGTCGCGGCGATGGCGCGTGTCATCATAAGGGCGGCCGCGATGCATGGTGCAGCGGTCGTCCCACATTACGAGATCGCCGACTGACCAGCGGTGCCGATAGACGAAGCGCGGCTCGGTCGCGAACGCGATCAGCTCCTCGATCAGCGCGCGGCCCGGCTCCAGCGGCCAGCCGATGACATGCGAGGCGTGCGAGGCGAGATAGAGCGTCTTGCGCCCGGAGCCGGGATGGCGGCGCACCATGAGCTGCGGTACCGGCGGCAGCTCGCGCCGGATCTCCTCGTTGAACTCGGCGAAGCCGATCTGCTCGCGCGAGCGGAAGATGCTGTGCTCGACGACGAGGCCGTCGAGCGCGCGCTTCTTCTCCTCGGGCAGCGCGTCATAGGCGGCGCGGAGATCGGCGAACTCGGTCTCGCCGCCGCTCGGCGGGATCTCGCGCGCCGAAAGCAGCGAGCAGCGCGCCGGGACGAATTTGAAGGAGCTGTCGGTGTGCCAGAGCTGGTTGCCGCGGTTGAACAGCAGCCGCTTGTCCTCGGCCGACATGACGCGACCCTCGGGATCGAGGTTGGAGATGTCGGCGATCTCAGGCCACTTGAGCCGCGACTTCTTGCTGCCGGCATATTCGGGGCTGGTCTCGAGCGGGCCGAAATGCCGCGAGAAGGCGATCTGCTGCTCGTCGTCCAGGGGCTGGCCGGGAAACACCAGCACGGCATAGCGGTTGAACGCTTCGTCGATGACCGCCCACGTCTCCGCGGCCAGCGGCGCAGCGAGATCGACGCCGGTAATCTCGGCGCCGAACTCGGGACCGAGCGGCCTCACTGCGATGCCCATGACCTCCTCGCGCTCGAGCGGAGCCGAGTATGCCGCCGGCTTCGGCGAGGATCAATCCGCGCCGCGGCTCAGCGCGTCCGGCGGAGCAGGCGCTCGACGAAAGCCGGCACGATCTCGCTGGCGGGGCCGTAATGGCGCTCGCGGAATAGGCTGGCGCCTTCCGAGGGCTCGAGATTGAGCTCGACGGTGTGCGCGCGGGAGAGCAGCGCCTGCTGGACGAATCCCGCGGCGGGATAGACATTGCCCGAGGTGCCGATCGAGACGAAGAGGCCGCAGCGCCGCAGGGCCGCGTCGATGCGCTCCATCTCGAAGGGCATCTCGCCGAACCACACGACATGGGGCCGTATCCCGCCCCGTCCGGCGCAGCCCGGGCACGCCGTCGCCGCCGACAAATCCCCCTCATGGCGGTGCACCGCGTCGCAGCGCTCGCAGCGCGCCTTCAGCAGCTCGCCATGCATGTGAACGAGCTTCGCCGAGCCGGCGCGCTCATGCAGATCGTCGATGTTTTGCGTCACCAGCAGGAACTCGCCGGGCCAATCCTGCTCGAGCCGCGCCAGCGCGCGATGGCCGGGGTTGGGCGCGATGCCGGCCCCGCACAGGCCGCGGCGGCGCGCGTTGTAGAAGGCATGGACCCTCTCGGGGTCGCGGGCGAAGGCCTCGGGGGTCGCCACGTCCTCGATGCGCACCCGCGCCCAGATGCCGTCGGCATCGCGGAAGGTGTCGAGGCCGCTCTCCTTGCTGATGCCGGCGCCGGTGAGGATGACGAGGGCGGGCGGATTGGACGCGTCGAGTTCGGGCATGGGTGCTCCTTCGGCCGCCCGCTATAGCCGATTTTCGCGAAATCGCCGAGATCAATGGTGATGCGAGATCGTATTGAGGATGACGTAGACAAGAATCGACATGCCCGGCGGCAGCAGGATGATCCACAGCCAGCGGCGAAACAGCAGCCCGGCCATCATGACGAAAAAGCCGAGCGCCACGACGGTCAGGTTGACCTCGTGCAGATCCATCGCCGCAGCTTGGCCCGGCAGGGTTAACATTCCCTTGCCGCCCGAGGCGGCCGGCCTATGGCCTTGGCGGCCATTGCGGCTAGAGTCCGTGCAGATCGCGCAGGAGCGGCAGGATGATCATCGAGATGCGCACGGTTCAGCTCAGGACGCACGGACTGCCCGAGGTGCTGAAGCGCTTCGGCGAGGCGCTGCCGGGGCGGGTCGGCTTCTCGCCGCTGGGCGGCTTCTTCCACACCGATGTCGGCGTCCTCAACCGCATCATCCATCTCTGGCCCTATGCCAGCCTGGCCGAGCGCGAGCATGTGCGCGCGGCGGCGGAGAAGGCGGGCGGCTGGCCGCCGAAGATCTTCGAGTTCATCGAGCATATGGACTCGAAGATACTGCGCCCGGCGCCGTTCTCGCCGGCGCTCGAGCCGCGCCAGCTCGGCGGCGTCTACGAGTTCCGCACCTATACCTACAAGCCCGGCTCGATGCCGCAGGTGATCGCGCGCTGGGGCGAGGCGATCGGCGAGCGCGTAAAGCTGTCGCCGCTGGCGGGGGCGTGGTACAGCGAGCTCGGCCCGCTCAACCAATGGATCCACGTCTGGGCCTATAAGGACGCCGGCGAGCGCCAGCGCATCCGCGAGGAAGCGGTGAAGCGCGGCATCTGGCCGCCCAAGGGCAGCGGCGAGCTGTTGCTGAGCCAGGAGAGCCTGCTGGCGATCCCGGCGAGCTTCTCGCCGCTGCGCTAGTGCCGACTGTCGCAAATCCGTGATAAAGCGGGAACCGACCAAGCGCGGCGAGTGATGGATCTCGCCTGGCATCCGGCGATTGCCGGCAATGCGGCATGGGCAAAGCGGTTCTGGGCTGCTCAGAGGCAGAGTCCCTATTGAGCCGAGTTGAAAGAGCTTGCGAGACTGTCCGCGCACCCCGCGGCAGCCCGTCGGGACGACGACCCCCAGCCGTGCTACGGGGCGGGAGCAGAATAGCGGCGGCGGCTGCGCCGCGGCACAAGATGCGACGTCCGTCGCTAAATCTCCCTTCCAACGGATCGATCCTTTAACCAGCCGGTCGACGCCGTTCCGGGCTCAAGGGGGAGGGGGCGCGGAAGGGCGGCGAGATATCGAGATATTTGAATCGAATAGCCTTGCGAAAGAGAGCATCAGCCGGCGAGGCCGTCGAGCCAGGCTTCGATGGCGCGCGCGGCCGGCAGGGCCAGCGCCGGCGCCCATTGCTCGGATTGGGCGCGCAGCGCCGGCACGGAGAGGCCCGAAGCGGCAAGCTCGCAGGCATGGCCGATATACCAGCGCTCGAGCTCCGGCGCGGTGACCTCGAGATGGAATTGCAGCGCGAGACCATGGCGCTGCCAAGCGAAGGCCTGATAGCGGTAGCGGTCGGTCGCGGCAAGATGCACCGCCCCCGAAGGGAGATCGAAGGTGTCGCCGTGCCAGTGCAGCACGGGGAGGCCGGCGAGCGGAGCCAGCGGCGAGGCGCGCCCGGCCTCGGTCAAGGCGAGCGGCGCCCAGCCGATCTCCTTGCCGGCGCCGGGATAGACCCGCGCACCGAGCGCGCGCGCCATGAGCTGGCTGCCGAGGCAGATGCCGAGCACCGGCCGCCTTTGGGCGAGGCGGCGCTCGATGAGCGCGAGCTCGGCGACGAGAAAGGGGTAGCTCGCCTCCTCATAGGCGCCGATAGGACCGCCGAGCACCACCAGAAGATCGGCTGTGGCGAGCTCGGACGCGGCGAGGTCGTCGACTCCCGCGTCGCGATAGGAGACGGCGGGAAAGCTCCGCCTGAGCAGCGGCAGCAGCGTGCCGAGATCCTCGAAGGCGACGTGGCGCAGCGCAATGGCGCCGGGCATCGCGCGCTTAATCGCAGGAATAAGAAATGCGAGACCCAGTTCGCGAAATCCGTCGAACCCCCACCTCGCCCCGACCCTCTCCGCCCCCCGGGGCGAAGAGGGAGCTGGGCGTCGACGATCTCGCGCGCTGCATCCGACGCTTCTAATTCCGGGCGCTAAAGCACGGTCAGCATGCCGGCGACCAGCGGGTGGCGGACGATGTCGCAGTCGTCGAGACGGATGACGGCGACTTCCGCCACCCGCTCGAGCCGGCGGGCGATTTCGGAAAGGCCGGAAAGCCCGTCGAGCAGGTCGCTCTGATCGGGATCGCCAGTCAGCACCATGGTCGAATGCCAACCGAGACGGGTCAGCAGCATCTTGATCTGGCCATAGGTGCAGTTCTGCGCCTCGTCAATGACAATGAAGGCGTTGTTCAGCGTGCGGCCGCGCATATAGGCGACCGGCGCGATCTCGATGGCGCCTTCGGCGATGAGCTGGCGCACGCGCTTGCCGCCGATGCGCTCGTTGAGCGCGTCATAGAGCGGGCGGAGATAGGGGGCGAGCTTGTCCTCGAGGTCACCGGGGAGGAAGCCCAGACTCTCGCCAGCCTCGATGGCGGGGCGGGTGAGCACGATGCGGCCGACCTTGCCGGCCTCCAAAGCCTCCACCGCGGCGGTGATGGCGAGATACGTCTTGCCGGTGCCGGCCGGCCCCAGCGCCAGGGTCAGGTTGTGCCGCTCCATCGCCTCCATGAGGGCACGCTGATTGTCGCTCTGCGGCCGCACCTTGCGCAGATAGCTCTGCTCGCGCGCCGAGTCGCGCTCGACCCCGAGGGGGTGCCAGCCGGGGCCGAAGAGCGGCTCGACCTTGCCTTCCGGAGAACGCGCCGAGGCTGTGCGGCTCGAACGTTTGGCCATGCCGAAATCCTTTTGAAAAGGCGGGAACGGAAAAGCGAAAGCCCGAAGCGGCGGAGCGCGGCGGGCAACATGGGTCGTAGGGGCGGGCGGGCGCCCAAGGGAACCGGCCAGGGGCCGGGGCGGCGTGGAGAAAGACCCAAGAGCGACGACATCGACGCCAGCACGATACCGGCAAATCCAAGGCTTGTCACTAGGAGTTGGCGGTTCCTAACGTAATTTCTCAAGATATGGTACGGCAGGATGATGACAGGACGATGACGCCGCGGCGGCGGATCACGCCTTGCCCGGCGCCACCGTCCAGGAGCCGAGGGAGGCGAGAAAGGGCGAGAATAGTCGCGGAAGCGCCAGCGCAGCGGCGAGGCGCGCTCGGCGGTGACGCGCTCCTCGACATGGAAACGCAGCATGCGCTCCGCGCCGGCAAAGCGCACCACTTCCGGGCCGTCCCAGACGGTCTCGGCCGTGGCGGCGACCTGCACGATGCCGCCGCTCTCGAAATCGATGAAGAGCACGCCGCAGCGCGGGTTGAGCAGAAATTGCCGAGCGTGTTGTAATAGGAATTGCCAACGAAATCCGGCACGCTCAGCGTGTGCTCGTCATCGACGCGGACGAAGCCCGGCGGGCCGCCGCGATGAGAGACGTCGACGCCGCAGCTCAGCGCGCCGCGGACGCTGCCGAGCGCGCTGACGATGAAGAAGCTGTCGGCGCCGGCGACGAGCGCGCGCTCGGCCGCGCCGAGCCAGCGTCCGCGCCGCACCGCCCCGGGGCGCAAGCGCGTCCGCCTCGGCGAAGCGCCAATCGCGCGGCTGGATGTATTTCGGGCAATTGCCGAAGGACTGGACGACAGCGATGTCGAAGCCCTCGGCGCCGAGCGCGCGCACGAGCCCGTTGGCGCGGTTGCGCCGGCGCGCGGCGAAATCGATGCCGAGCGCGCCGATATCGCCGCCCTCGCGGAGATGGGCGCCGAGCGACGGCGACGAGCTGCGTGTGCTCGTCGGGGGTCGAGAGAAAGCCCCGCGCGCTGGGACGCCCACGGCCGGCCCTCGCCATCGACCGTGCCGAGCACGAGGAAGGGCACGGCGAAGAACGCGCGGTGCTGGTCGGCACGACGTTGCGCAGCACGCGGCGGCCCGCCGCCTCCATGCGCTGGCGCACGCCCAGGCGTTGCTGCACGCGCTGCTCGCCGGGATGGAAGGGCGAGCCCGGAAAGGACCAGCCGG